>CALBXO010000160.1 GCA_937890335.1 uncultured Pseudomonadota bacterium
GATTGCACGATTTGACGGCAAACTGGACGAGGCTGAGACCGGGTACCGTCAGGCGATGCAATTGCTCAAGAGCATTGGGTCACGCAGCGCGATATTGCCCCAGCTGAACCTGGCGCTCGTTCTGCTGCACCGCGGCGAGTACGAGAAGGCGCGCGATCAGCTGGAGCCTGGCGTGGCCGTTCTGGCATCGCGCGGACAGCGTGGATTCCTCGCGTGGGCGCGCGCGTGCTTACTCGTGTGCGAGGCCCACGCAGGGCATGTTGAGCAGTGGCGGGAGCAGCTTGAGGAGGTGACCTCGCTGCTGGAGGAGACGTCCATGGTGGACCCGGACATTGCATGGGCGGCACGATTGGCCGGGGACCTGTTGTCGAGCGCCGGCCATTTTGGCCTGGCACGCGCGACCTATTCGCTGGCCATCGGCCAGTTGACGACCCTCGGCAACACCGCGGAGGCATCCGCGCTGACGGGGGTGCGAGATGGGCTGCCGGGTTGAGTTCTGGCTCTTGTTTGTCTGTTTGGCTCTGGTTGGCTGCGGTGGGTCGACCGGAGGTTCCCACGCGGCGATGGACGCCGGTGTCGACGGGGTTCCGGACACGGGCGATCCTGATACCGACGGCGTTGATTGCGAGACGGGCGATCGTGTCGACGGGGTCTGTCCCCCGGCCGCGCCGGAACTTCTCGCGGCGGATTGCCCTACATCCGAGGGCCCCGAGGGCGTCTGCGCGCCCGCGCCTCGGCGCGTTCGGGACGAGGCAGAGTGCCCTGCTGGGGTATCCGACTCTGGGGTCTGCGCGCCCGCGCCGCCCGTGTTTGAGGATTGGACCTGCCCGGCGGGCTGGATGTCGGTTCCGGCGCCCGCACCCGCTGGTGCCCCTGCTTTTGCAATCTGCCGTCCGCCGGAGGTGCCCGAATCGTGTCCCGCAGGTCAGTGGCCCCGGCCGGGGATGGCGGGCTGTGTAGCGCTCGACGCCGGGTGCGCGGACGGGTTTCCCGACGAGGGCGCGATACGCGCGCTCGCCCCGGGTTATGACGGACGCGTGCTCTACGCGGAGGAGGGCGGAACTGGCGACGGCGCCGTCGGCGCCCCGTTTGGATCTGTAGCCCAGGCTTTGGAGGCTAGCGCGCCGGGCGACGTCGTGGTGGTCGCGGGGTCTCATCCAGAGGTGCTGACGCTCGAGGGGGTCGCGCTGGTCGGCGTGTGCGTCGACGAGGCGCAACTGACGGGAGGCGTCACGCTTCGGGACGGCGCGCTTCTGCGCCGGGTGACGGTCGATGGCCTCACAGTACCCCTCGGGGCAACGGCTGCGGCGCAGGAGCTGGTGGTCGCCGGCGACGCTGGTGTTGCGGTCCGCGGGTCCGTCGAGGTGACGGATCTTGTGGTGGCCGACGCGGTCGGCGACGGACAGGGTGGAGCGGGTCTCACCGTGGATGGTGGGCGCCTCTCCGGGGTAGGGGTCACTGTCCTGCGCAGCACGAACATCGGCCTTCACGTGCGCGGAGGGAGCGCCTCGCTGTCCGGCCTCATCATCGCAGACACGCGACCGGTGGCCGTGGCCCCCTACCGCGGGCGTGGTCTTCAGGCGGAGGGCGGAGGCTCGGTGGAGGTCAGCGGGTTGGTCCTTTCGCGCAACCGCAACAGCGCGTTGTTGGCGGCGGGGCCCGCCGTCGTACAGGTCACCGATGCATGGATCGCGGACACTCGCGGTGACGAGGGCACCGACACGTTTGGCGACGGACTCACCCCTTTTGACGCCGCGGAGATCGCGCTTCGGCGCGTGTATTTCCAGAGGAATCGAAACTCGGGGATCACCGCGGTGACTGCGGGGGTCGAGCTGGACATCGAGCAGGTGGTCATCGACGACACGCAGATTGGGGCGGTCAACAACTACGGCAACGGTGTCTACGTGGAGGCCGGGGCCCAGGTGACCGCGCGGCAGCTGCTGGTTACCGGGAGCCGAGGGTCTGGGATCGCGCTGCATGACGCGGGCACACACTTTGAGGCCACGGACTTGGTGGTGGCGGCGGGATTGCCCAATGCAGCCGGGTCTTTTGGCCGGGGAATCGGTATCCAGTCCGCCGCCGCAGATGTGGAGCGGGCCCTCGTCGCGGACAACACGGAGGCCGGGGTGTACCTGTCGGGAGGCGCGGCGCTGACTGCCCGGGACCTCCGCATCTCGGGCACCCGTCCCGACCCTGGCACCGCGGAGTTTGGCTTCGGCGTGAATGCGAACAGTGCATCGACGATGGCCGTGACCCGGGGGCACTTCACTGACAACGCCACGGCGGGCCTGCTCGTCGGCGACGCCGACACTGTGGTGCGTCTCTCGGATTGTGAGGTGTCGCAGACGGTGTCCAATGAGATGGGCGAGGCCACCGGCATCACGGTGCAACAGGGAGCGCTGGCCGAGGTGGACCGCGTAGTGCTCGTGCGCAACCAAGGGGTCGCTGTCGCCGTGATTGGCGGTGGCGCGCGCCTCGAGGGATCGGACCTGCTCATTGAGGAGACGCTGCCACGGGAGGCCGACGGCAAGGGGGGACGAGCGGTGGAGATCTCGCTCGGGGGCCGCCTGACCGTGGAACGCGCGACCGTCTCGCACAACCGGGAGTTGGCTTTCTTTGTGAAGGACTCCGGCAGCGCTGCGGAGGTTGTGGATCTCGTGGTGGTCGATACGCAGCCCGGATCGATTGGTGCCGGCCGTGCCGTAAACATTCAGGGCGGGGGGCGCTTTGTCGGGGTGAGGGTGCGGTCCGAGGGGGCCAGCGACGCCGCGATCTTCGTGGCGGGAACGGGTTCGGTGGTTGAACTCACGGACGCAGTGATCAGCGGCACGGAGGAGAGCCCCGCCGGCACCGGTCGGGGCGCCTCGGTGCAGGAGGCTGGGTCCCTGACGCTGGTGCGCGCCGTCTTCGCGCGGGCTACGGAGGGCGGGATGTTTGCAAATGGCGTCGGAACGCAGTTGACGCTGGAGGACGTATTCGTCGGTGACACCCGTGCGGACGCTGAAGGGCGGTTTGGACGCGGAATCACTCTCCAAAATGGGGTGACGGCGCGGATGGACCGCGTTCAGGTCTCCCGGAACCTGGATGTTGGTGTGTTCGTACACGGCCAGGCTGCGGCGCTCTTCGCGTCCGATCTGGAGGTGCGGGACACCGGTGCGCAGCCCATTGACGGCGACTTCGGGCGCGGAATCGTCGTGCAGGCAGGAGCCACGTTCACGGGATCCCGGCTGCGAGTGACCGACAACCGGCAGGTAGGCCTGTTTGTTCTGGCTGGCGGGGAGGCAGACGTCGACGAGCTCGACGTGCGCGGGACTGTGGCTGTCCCCTGCGAGGCTGACTGTGCGTCCATCGGCGGCGGAAGTGGAATCATCGTCCTGGCGGGGGCGCTGACAATTCAGCGATTCGTGGTCCGCGAGAGCGAGTTGGCTGGCCTCCGAATCGGGGACGACAGCCAGTTGATGGCCGTGGATGGGCTCATCTCGGAGAATCGTATTGGCCTCAATGTGCAGGACGATACGCTGGATCTCGCGGCGAGCTTTGAACGCGTCCGCGTCCGCGGAAATGAGACCGACCGCGACCTGGCGAACTACCCGGCGCCGTCGGCGGTAGATACTCTCGACGCCCTCACTGACGCTGAGTGAGGGGGGCTGGTCAGCTGCCCGGCCATGGTTGAGTCATGATGGATCGAAAGACACTCTTTGTGCTCACGGGCTGCGTCGCGCCCGTCCTCGTTGTGGGATTGGGCCTGTTGGCGGTTTTCGGTGCGGGCGCGTTCGGCGCACTGGTTTTCAGCGACGATTTGTACCCGAGGGGCGACTTCCTGGACGTGACGCGGGAAGAAGCTGCGCTGGCGGGGTACACGGTCCCCAACGGGGCGCAGCACGTTCACATCAAAGACCGGTCGCTCCAGGATGTGCGGGTGACCTGGTTCCGTTTTGACCTGCCGGCCGACGAGCGCGCCGCGCTGGAGGATCGGTACGCTGCCGAGGGCGATCGGCAGCGGGTGCAATGGGCGGGGAAACTACCTGCACACTGGCCCCAATGGACGAGCTTTGAAGACTTCAACCAGCCGGTGTGGTGGGCCCCGGCGCAGGGGGCGACGGCCTTTGCGCGCGAGTCGGCGGACGGGGGCGCCATGATCGTGTTCGGCGACCGCCACGTCTACAACCTGCTGTGGACCTTCGAGGGCTGGCGTCCGCCCTGACCGGGCAGGGCGGTGACCCGCACCGTCACTCCTTGCGTGTGGCGATGCAGAGGCGCGCTGGCGCAAAGCGACCGGAGTAGGGCGCGCGGAACTCGACCGAGAAACCGTTGCGCTCCAGTACCTCGCGAGCGCGGTCCACCGTGAACGTCAGGTAGAACATGATGAAAGGCGGTTTGTAGACGAAGTTTCGCACGTGCATGACGGCGTTGAACCCGCGGTACGCCCACCAGGTCGGGTTGGTGACACCGGGCATCTGTCGGGTGATGAACATGAACCGGCCGCCGGGCTTGAGAGCCCGGTGCACGCCATGGGCGAACGTGTCCTGGTCCGGCTCCAGGATGTGACCGAACGCGCCGTTGCACGTGACTACGTCAAACTCCGCGCGGAACGGCATGTCCATGGCATTCTCCTGTGCCAGGCGAACCTCCGCCGTACCGTCCGCCGCGTTCACCTGGCGGTCCGCCTCCTCCAGCATGCCTGCCGACAGATCGATGCCGGTGACGTGGCTTGTGCATTTGGGGCGCAGCCACCGCATCGCGGCGCCGGTCCCGCAACAGATATCGAGCGCAGCCTCGACGCTCCCGTCGGGTCCAACCGCCTGCGCCATGGGCGCGAGCAGGTCGTCCGGGGTCCGGAATGGGGTGTGCTCAAACTTGGGAGCCAGCAGGTCGTAACCACGGGTCGTGGACGACATGGCCTGGATGGCGAGCTCTTTGAGAGAGGGGCCTTCGGGATGGAACAAGGGCGGGCTCCGGGTGCGAGATCAGTCCAGCGTCAGGTTCATGAACGCTTCAGCCAGTGCAGAGTCTTCCACGGTACCGCCCGAGTGCAGACGAGCCTCGACCCGGTCGAGCCGCGCCTCGATGCCTTCCGTATCTGACTCAGAGAAGATATCCGCGAACTGGTCGTCTGCGCGCCGCAGCCTGTGGGACAGATCCAGGGCGACGATCTCCAGGAAGCGGAACGCCAGCGGGCTGCTCTCGTCCAGGAGGCGTTCAAAGACGCGCACGGGGAGTGAGAAGAGCATCGCCTCGCTGGACGCGATGCACGTCGCCGCCCGGTTGCCGCCGTCAATCAACGACATCTCGCCAAACATATCCCCAGGTCCAAAGGTGTGGATGGGACGCATCTCGCCCGTGGACAGCTTCTTCTGGACCTCGACGGTGCCGGACGCGACGATGAATGCGCAGTCGCCAGGGTCGTTCTCCTCGCAGACGGATTGGTTGGCGGCATAGTCCTGCTCCATGAGGTAGCCGGCCAACCCGAGACGCATATTGCGACCCATGAGCGCAAAACGCGGCACCCGCTCCAGCCACTCGCCGCGGGCGGGGATACCGGCGGCGCCGGACACCGACTCGTAGCGCGGCACAGCCACCCGAATGGGTCCTGTGGCCCGACTGCGTCGGCGCTTGGGACGGGTGGGGGTGGAATTGCCGCTCGGCGTGGCCCCAAGGCTCATCAGCCCCCGGCCCGCCCCTGCGACCTCGCCTTTGCGCTTGTGGGCCTGGATGAGGTCGGCGGTCCTGGATGGATCGCTGCGCAGGGCGCGGATGCGGGCGTTCATGGCCCGGACGCGTTCCACCATCACGCGGACGACCTCGCGGATGATCTTGTAATACGTGGGCGCGTGGTTCTCGCGCAGGTCCATGAGGCGCTCGCGTTCGATCTTCAACGCCTCGGTCGGTTGCGTCGCCTTGACGGTGGCCGACGCGGGCTGGCCGTCCAGCAGGCTCAGCTCGCCGAGGACCGCGCCCTCGGAGAGGGTTGTGAGGTTCTCCTCGGCGTGGTCCGTGTTCTTGGACACGGCCACACGACCAGACTCGATGATCCACAGCGACGGCGTTGGCTCGCCCTCCTTGATCATGGTCTGACCGGCGGCGAGCTCGATGTGGTCGGTAATCTCGGCCAGGATCTGTCGCTCCGTGCGGTTCAATGCACGGAAGACAGGCAGCTTGGGCACGGTGGGACGCAGGAGCCACTTGAGCATCGGACAGCCTCTGAGGTCGGGAGTCGTGTGGCTGGGATTGTACGTCATTGGTCCCGTGCAAGTCAGCCCCCCGGAGGGGGTGTTCGCGGAGGTCAGGTCTGCTACGATGGCGACGCTGGTGAGGTCGTTGGAGTGAGGCGTGTCGTGCTCCCGAGAATGAGATGGGTTTGTCTGGTCGCAGCGCTGGGGCTCTGCGCCTGCGCTGATGTGCCTGTGTCCACCGGCGACGGCGCCGGCAACAACGGCGCAAACAATGGCGGAAACAACGGCGAAAACAACGGCGAAAACAACGGCGTAAACAACGGCGGAAACAACGGCGGTTGGCAGCCGCCGCCATTTGAGCCAGCTCCCGCGACCCTGCACCGCCTGACCGCGACAGAATACGTGAGCGTCGTCTTCGACCTCACAGGTGTCCGCGTGGACCCCGCCACCTTGGAGGCGGACACGTCGCTGCACGGATTTGTCAGCGTGGCCGCGTCCGAGCTGACCCTGTCGCCGCTCGCGGTGGAGCAGTTTGAAGACGCGGCGTGGTTTGTCGCCGGCGAGAAGACCGCGACGGCCGAGGTCGGACGCGCCTTCCTGGGCTGCGATCCGGCGGGCAGCCGTGACACTTGCTACCAGGGTTTTGTGGCTTCCTTCGGGCACCGAGCATGGCGGCGTCCGCTGACGGCGCCTGAGGTGGCGCAGGTGGTGTCGGTCGGGGTCCGCGTGGGCGATAGGCTGCGCGATCCGTGGCAGGGGGCCCGGGCCATGATCGCACTGCTGCTGCAGTCGCCGCATTTCGTCTTTCGGGTCGAGATTGGTGAGGACGACCCCGACCATCCGGGCTGGCGCCGCTACACGAGCCGCGAGATGGCTGCGCGGCTCAGTTTCCTGCTGTGGGGCACAACGCCGGACGACGCGCTGTTGGAGGCTGCCGAGCGCGGCGACCTCGTCACCGACGAGGGCGTCTCGACACAGGCCAGGCGCCTCCTGGCCGACCCGCGGGCAGACGCCGCCCTCACGGCGTTCTTCGTCGAGTATCTCGGTCTCGAGCGGCTGGACTCGGCCCAAAAGGATCGCGAGATTTTCCCCCAGTACACGCCCAGTCTGCGGGACAGCATGCGCCGCGAGATCGAGCATATGTTTGTCGCCATCGCGCTTGAGGACCGGGACTTTCGGGAGATCCTCACCACGGACGAGACCTGGATCGACGCGGACCTCGCCGCGCTCTATGGACTGCCGCACGGCGGGGAAGGGGTGATCCCCGCGCGGCTCGATCCGGCGCAGGACCGGGGCGGGCTCATCGGGCGCGCCGCGATGCTCACACTGCTCAGCCACGCGACCCTGAACTCACCGACATTCCGTGGTCGGTTCGTGCGCTCCCGACTGTTGTGCACCGACATACCACCGCCCCCGGAGGGCGTGGTGGCCGCGCTGGCCGAGGAGGAGGGCGAGTCGCGGACCCTGCGCGAGCGTCTGGTCCAGCACCGCGAGGACCCCGCGTGCTCCGGGTGTCACGACTTGATGGATCCGCTCGGGTTTCCCCTGGAACACTTCGATCCCATCGGGCGTTGGCGCGACGACGACAATGGCTACGCGATTGACGCGACCGGCCGGCTCGACGCCGTCGACATCGATGGTGCTTCGGAGCTCGGGGCCGCGGTGGCCGCCAATGCCTACTTCACCAATTGCGTCGCGCGGCGCGTGTACCGCCACGCCACAGGCCACCTCGAGGCACTCACCGAGGAGGAGGCCATCAACGCGCTGGAAGACCAGTTCGTGTCCGACGACCACCGATTCCGGTCGCTGCTTCTGGCGTTGGTGATGTCACAGGGGTTCCGCAAGGCGCTGGGCCCGGAGCAGGAAGGCTGCGGCGAGGCCGGGCTGACCCGCCCTTGCGAGACTGCCTGCGGTGAGGGCGCTGAGACCTGCGACGGGGAGCGGTGGGGAGGCTGCACGGCCCCGGCCCCCGGCGACGAGCAGTGCAATGGGGTTGACGACAACTGCGACGGCAACATCGACGAGGGACTTACCCGCGGCTGCGACGACGCGTGCGGTGCGGGCATCCAGCGGTGCGACGCTGGTCAATGGGCAGCCTGCGAAGCTCCGGCACCCGCGCCGGAGGCGTGCAACGGTCGCGACGATGACTGTGATGGAGAGGTGGACGAGGACATTGGCGCTGAGGTCCAGGCGGCGACGCGGACCGCGCTCGCGGACCGCCACCCGCCCTGCAACGGCAACACACAGCGTGTCGGGCCCGATTGCAACGCGGCGATCCATCGGTATTGCGCGGCTACGGCGTGTGCGACCTCGGGTTTTGGCCCCGTGGAGCTCGGCCCCGCGGACGCTACCATCGTTTGCCTGCCCGCGGAGGAGGTCAGCGCCGTCTCGACCAGCTACACGGAGCTGGCCCGAGAGCACGATCAATGCAATGGCGTCGAGCGGCAGGGCCCCAATTGCAACGCCGCCATCCACCGCTTCTGCGCCAACCGGGGGATGACCAGTGGCTTTGGCCCGCTCGAGAACTCCGGCGACGGCGCTCTGATCGCCTGCACGCCGCAGGCGACCGTGGTCCACACGACCTACACGGCGCTGTCCCAGCACCACGGGGGTTGTACAGCGGGCACGCGGATTGGCCCCGATTGCAACGCTGCCATCAACCGGTTCTGCGCGTCGCAGGGCGCTGTGAGCGGGTTTGGTCCGGTAGAAAACATCGGCGACACGGCCGTCGTCACCTGCGTCGGGAGGCGGTGAGATGATCGCGCATAAGAACTGGTTCCGCACGCATCTTGGTGGGACGCGACGCGGTTTTCTCCGCGGCGTGCTCGGCGGCTCGGCGATCGCGTTGGGGCTGCCGGTCCTGGACGTGTTTCTCGGCGACAACGGGGTGGCGTGGGCGGACGGCGAAGCGCTGCCGACCCGCTTTGGTGTCTGGTTTTGGGGCAATGGGGTCCGCCCTGAGTACTGGAATCCCACGGGCACCGGACAGAATTGGACGCCGAGTCAGGAGCTGGCGCCGCTGGCGGGCGTCAAGGACTACGTCAGCGTGGTCAGCGGCTGCCACATCAAGACCGGCACGCATCCGCATCACGCGGGTATGACGGGCATCATGACGGGCCGGCCGCTGTACAAGGTGGGCGACGTCCGGGACACCATCGTCTCCACTTTCGCGGCCAAATCCGTCGATGTGCTGGCCGCCGACTACTACGCGGGGACGACGCCATTGCGGTCCATCGAGGTCGGGGTCACCCGGTTTCGCGGGACCGATGAAGGGACCACGTTTCAACACCTGTCCCACAACGGTCCCAACAACCCGAACCCCTCTGAGTACTCGCCCGGCGCGCTGTTTGAGCGGATCTTCGGCGCGCCCATCGACCCCAACCTGGACTTCGCGCGGACGTCCGTTCTGGATGCGGTGAAAGACCAGATCGGCGGCTTGAAGATCCGGGTTGGCGCCAGGGACAAGGCGCGACTGGACCAGCATTTTGACAGCGTGCGGGCACTGGAGCTGCAGCTGGCAGCGGAGCCCACGGCGTGCGAGACACCCGCCCGGCCAGGCGAGCATACCGACGTGGAGGGGCGCGAACAGATCGAGGCCAAGAACTCGGCGATGAGTAGCCTGATCTCCCTGGCTCTGGCCTGCGATGTGACGCGCGTGTTCTCCGTTCTGTGGAGCACGGCGGGATCCGGCGTGATTGTCTGGCAAGTGGGCGCCCGCAACAGCCTGCACCAGATCTGCCACGACGAGGCGCAGCCGCAGCCGACGGTGCACGCCGCGACGGTGTTCACCATGGAGCAGCTGGCGCACTTCCTGGGCCGCCTTCGCGACACGCCGGAGGGTGACGGGAACCTGCTCGATCGCACGTCCATCCTGTGCACCACGGAGCACACCAATGGCTGGAACCACTCCTACGAGGATTTCCCGATCCTGATCGCGGGCAAGGGAGGCGGGCGGCTGCGCAGCGGCACTCATTATCGCTCTGGCACGCGAGAGAGCACCTCAAACGCGGTCATCACCGCGCTGCGCGGGGGCGGAGTTCCCGTCGAGAGCTTTGGCGCCGAGGCTGGACGCACGACCACCAGCATCGGGGCGCTGGAGACGTAGGGGTCCGCATGGTAGCCTGACGGTAGTCCACTACACGCGAGGCCTCGGAGGCACGCTGATGCTACCCATCGTGCGAGACTACATGGACCACGTCGTGGTCACCGTCGACCCAGACATGGCGATTCTGGACTGCGTCCATACGCTGCTGGACAAGAAGGTGACCGGCGCTCCAGTCCTCGATGCCAGCGGTGCGCTGGTTGGGATCGTCACCGCCAAGGACTGCTTACGGATCCTGTCGATGGGTCAGAACGCGCAGCGTCCCACCGGCACGGTCAAGGACTTCATGACCAAAGAGCTCATCACCGTGCCACCGACGATGAACATCTACTTCGCCGCGGGGCTGTTCATTGGGCACACCTTCCGACGGCTGCCCGTGGTGGACGACGGCAAGCTCGTGGGTGGCATCACGCGTTTTGACATCCTTCGCGCCATCTCCAGCCACTACAAGTAGCACCCAAAGCGGCATACCACGCGGGACCACTGGGTTGTACCCACGCCCGCGCGCCGCGAAGATGACATCAATGTGATGTTGGGTCACACTTGTGACCTGCCTCAACCCGGAGACCCCATGAACCGTTCTCTCGTTTGCCTTCTCGCCATCCTGCTGGTGGGAGCCTTGAGCGCCTGCGGCGGCTCTCGCACTGTCCCTGACAACACTCCCTCAGCAAATGGCGACGAGGAACCGACGGACGCAGTGGATGCTGTCCTTGCGTCGGCGATCCAACCGGGGGGCAACCACAACTCCGGTGGCAACCGTTACCCCGACGAGCTCCGACAGGCATTCCTCAACGAATGCGTCCCCCAGGGCGGGGCGCAGCCGTGCGAGTGTGTCCTCAACAAGATGGAGCAGGAGTACACGGTCGCCGACATCGGTGCGCAGCGGGTCAAGCCTGATGACATTCAGCGCTGGACCTCCGCCTGCGTCTCTGGGAACTCCGCGCCGGCTGAGCCCGCGTACACGCCGTACCCCACCGAGGTCCGCAGCGCGTTCCTGAACGAGTGCTCGCCGAGCGGCGGTCAGGCGACCTGCGAGTGCGTGCTCCAGAAGATGGAGCGCTCCATCCCGCTCGAGCAGCTCGCCCGCAATGAGGTCCCGAAGGACCAGCTGGCGACCTGGGTCCAGGAGTGTCTGGCCAACTGATCCTGGGGTCTGACAGCCATCGAATCGATTGAGATGGACGGCTGTGACCAGAGCCCGGTTCGCGCTACGATGGCGCAATGAACCGCCTCACACCCGTCCTCCTCGCCTGCCTGTTGGCCGCCTCAGCGTGCGCCGACGACAGCCCCGCCCCCAGCGGCGGCACCCAAGACACAGAAATCGATCGTGACACCGGGTCCGACGGCGCAGCCGTCGACGGCGGCGGAGACGTGGGCGGCGAGCCCGACGGCCGCGAGCGCGACGCCACCGACGCAGAGCAGCCCGACGACGTGGCGGAGCCCGACGTCATCGATCCGGAAATGGACGCATCCCCCGACGACGCGGGAGACGCGGCAGACGCGGAAGAGCCCGATGTCAGGCCCACAGGCTGCTCCGGCCCCGAGTCCTGCGAGGAGGGTGAGGTCTGCAGCGGCGAGCTGGGCTGCGGGATGCCCTGGGCTTGCCTGGCCCGTACCTGTGACGCCGACGATCCCGCAGTGCTGCTCTGCAGCTGCGAGGGACGCACCTTCCGCGCCCAACTCAGCTGCGTCGGCAGGCCGGCGGCCTACGTCATCGAGCAGGTTTCGCCCGTGCCAGAGGACGTAATGTGCGATCCGGACGTGGAGGGGCCCGTGTACTTTGACGTCGTCATCACCGGCGAGGGATTTGCGGAGTTCGAGGGCCTGGACGTGCATCTTCGTGTGCAGGACACCTTCCGGGGCGAGGTCGCGGCGTTTGGGACAGTCACCGTCGTGAACGGCGGGTTTGGCGTGCGCTTTGACGATGTGTTCGACCCGGATCTCTTCGGCGTGATCCTGGAGTATTATGTGGATGCCAATGGCAACGGCAGCTGCGATCCGGACACGGACACGAGCTACTCCGCGTTCGTGAACAACTCGTTTGATTGGGAGGGGCAAGAGGCGCCGGTCACCATCACGCCTGAGGGCGAGGCGCCCGAGCTGTGTGAGATCTGGTGACGGGACGCGGTTGACCGTCCTGCTACAGTCGCGCGGCCGCCGCGCCGATGGGCACCTATGCAGCGCCCAGCCAGAGTGCCGACCAAGGCCGACGAACCCCGCGCCACACCCCGGACGATCATTCGCCGGGTGACGCTGCCGCGGTTTGAAATCATCTACCCGTCAGTGGCCGAGGCTCGGGCCGTGGCGGGGATCATCAAGACCAAGAAGTTCCTCGCCCTGGAGGGAGACGTCGATGTGGCGGTGGGACAGCAGGTCGTTCTCGATCTGGAAGCCGCGGGGTGCGCCGCCTCGGTGACGCTCCTCTTCCGCGTCATCGGCAGGTCCAAGGGAACGCTGCTCGAGTGGTGGGCCAGGCGCGAGACGGACACGGCTGCGCTCGATCTTTGGATCGAGGGCCTGGTGGGACCGGCGGACTCCGGGGTGCCAGCGACAACGGCGCGGCCTGAGATTGTGGAGATGTGTCAGCGGGCGCTCAAGCGCAACCCGTTTGACATGTTGGGTGTCCATTGGAGTTCGGACCTCCCGACGTTGGTGGCGGCGGGCAAGGCATTGGTCGAGGGCCTCAAGTCGGCCTCCGAGGACCCACTTGAGCCTCGCCTTGCGGCGCTGGTGCGGCAAGCGCACGCAACAGCGATCACCTCGTTGGGACGGCTGAACACACAGAAGGGGCGGGTCCAGGCCCGCGTGACCTTTGTGCCCGGCCACCAACTGCGGCACGCGCGCGAATTGCTGGACACGCAGCTTGAGATGGCGCGGTTCCGGGGCGAGCGTCAGGAAGTGGCTCGCCTCCAGGAGATGCAACGCGAGCTCGGTTGTGTAGACGAGGCCCCCATCCGTCCCCGGAGGTAGGAGCTCGGAGCCCAGGCGCTACTCGACGATGGCGTCTCGCATCAGGTGCACGGTGCGCAACACGAGCTGCAGGGCGGCACCGGCGTCCACCTCCCCATCGGGCAGCGTGAAGCGGAACTCGTCCTCCACACATTGCAGGTCCATCAGCCCCGCCATGGTCAGCAGCGAGGCGCGCACCTCCGGTGTCAGCGCGCGCCGCGCCGCGCCGGGGTCGCGCGCGCGCACGTAGAACAACGCGTCAAACTCGGCGTCGCCAAGTTCCAGCGGTGTGAACAGTCCGACGGCGGCGAGGACGGTCTGCGCGAGGCTTTTGGGGACCACCGTCAGGTGGAGGTTGAGACCGGATTGGATCGAGGCGCTGCGGGTAGGGCCGCTCGCAAACCGAACTTCGAGCCCTTGAACGGTCTCTGTCCGCGCCCGGCCTCGCTCCGTCAATGCGCTACTGCTCCCTGTGCAGGAACACTAGTTGTCGAATTCGCCGCAGACAAACGTCGCGGCGCCGTCGGCGTCGATGCGGATGGGCACGGCGATCTCGCCGAATCGGTCGGCGACGAGGTAGGTGGCGGTGTCGCCGTCGCGGGTGACCGTGACCTGGCCGCCAGCCTCGGAATGCTCCGACTCCCAGGTCTCGCCGTCGAAAGCGACGGTGGCGTCCTCGGCCAGGTCGAAGTCCACGGCGAACTGGGCGATGGCGGCCCATGCGGGCGTCCCAACATCTTCCTTGGCGCCGGCCGGCGTGGTGCTTCCCTCGATCTTGTCAGACGTGCTGTGCGGCACGGTGTACAGGGTCGCGGCGACGCAGTCCTCGCTGGGCTCGGCCTCGGAGTCCTCCTCCCCCTCGGCGCAGAACCATGCGGACGTGGGGCTCTGCTCGTCGTGGTAGAACAGGACGAGCTTGTCGTTAGCGTCAAACACGAACAGCAGCGTGTCCTCGTCCCCGCCGGCGTCCACGGAGACCCACCAGCCCTTGTCGCCGTGCTCGACGCTGCCGACGTTCAGGAACACATCGTCACCGTCCGAGAGCTCGTCAAAGCCGAAGATGTCCTCCCAATACCCGCGGTAGAAGTCCACGGCCTGCTGCTCAATCGCGGGGAGGCTGCATCGCTCGTCATGGAAGCCAATGCTGAATCCGCCTCCGCTCGTCGCCGGCTCTGTAAGGATGGCGACGGCGGCCTTGGCGCAGGCGTGGCCGTAGCTCGTTTCATCCGGTGTCTGCGCGAACCCGTCCTCACAATCCGTGGCGCCAGGCGCCCGGCAGCCGTCGCCCTCGCACTCCGCGGTGACGTTGAAGGTCCCACGCAGAGCCTTCTTGAACGGTTTGACGATGATGCGGTACTGGCCGGCTTTGGCCGCGTCGAGCTCGATGCGCGACCAGATGTTGTCCTTCCAGTCGTCGTTCTTGTCCTGGAATCGTCCCCACGCCTGGTCTGCGCTGTCGCGGCGGTAGAGGTACATCACCGTGTCGAGGTTCTGCGAGACGTTGCTCTGCACACCGACCTTGGCGGGACCGTGCAGCTCAAACTCCCACTCGTGGAAGCGCTCATCGCCGCTGATCTCGGCCTGGTTGGGCAGACCGAACACCAGCGCGCCATGCTCAGTGGGGCGGAAGAAGCTGTCCTGCTTGCCGCCGACGAGCTCCTCCTCCTCGGCCCCTTTGCCGTCGTCAGCCGGGGTGTTCTCGCCACAACCGACGGCCGCGACGATCAAGAATAGAATGAGGCAAGCTGCGTGCGTGCGCGTGAAGTCGTTCATCTCATCTCCAACAGTTCATGCCCATCATCATTACCGCCAGCACGGCCGGGCGGGCGCAGTCTGCCAGACCGGCGACGAGGTGGTCAACCCCGGCTGTCACGTCGCGCGTTGCCTCAGCGCGTCGATCTGTTCGGGAGACGGCCACTTCACGGTCTCAAACCGCTGCGGGTGGATGCCTGGGACAGGCTCAAGGCAGTCACCGGCGACCTCCAGCACAGCGTCGAAGGGAACCTCCAGCGGTGGGTTGCCCGAGGCGGGGTCCATGAGCGCGAGCTGCTCGGTGCGGGGCAGCCAGGAGACCAGGCCCTCCGTCCAGACCGACAGGGTGATCGGCTTGCCACCGTCGTTGGGTTCCAGGGCCATGAGCGACGCCACAAACACGTCGACGAGCTCGTCGCGGTGACGCTCGTCCAAGGCTTCCTTCTGTGCGCCGTACTCGCCGCCGGCCAGAGGGAGGCGTGCCTTGGCGACGGCCGCAGCCGCCGCATGGTCGTCCGGGACGGACAGCGGGACGACGCGATCGTCGTCCGTGACCGTGTACAGGCAGGGGCTCAGCGGCCGCGAGGCGCCGTTCCAATCGGCCAGGGCCATCTCCGCGAGAGAGGCCACTGCCTCCTCGGTCCCGGCGGTGGCAATCGTGATGGAGTCTCGCCCGCCGGCCCAGGCGATGGGCCTGCCGCCGACGGCGTCCGCGTAGCTGGCCAGCCAGCCGGGGGACAGCATGTACGAGCCGCCGTCAATCTGGCCGGACATGATGTGGAAGAGCCTGGGTCCGTCTTCTGAACTCTCGGGGGCCGACGGCACAATCCGCGCGAGGTTCTCGTGCGCGACGCGGAAAGCCTCCTCGGCGTCCACGCCCCACTCCTCCAGGCGATCGTCGGTGACGTAGGCGACGCTCGGACCGAGGTCGATGACCAGGAGTTCGACCAGATAGGGCGTCGCCGGTTTCCAGATCAGACTCTGCGGTTGCGACATGGCCCAGCTGGTCAGGCCGGCGCTGCGCAGCACTGGCAGCAGCATGGCCGATAGCCCCTCCCAGGTGTCGGGGATTTCCGGGGAGTTGAGTGTGGACTCGAGAAAGTGGCGGAGTCCGTCGCGCTGCTCGTCCACATCGGCCTCGGACAGCTGACGCCAGACATTGGTCAGGTAGGTGGTGTGTTGCCCGGACTGCCCGCCCTTTGTCACGAGGATCGCGAAGTCATCCGGGTCGGGGTGCGGCTCGGCGGTGACGACGCCGTCCAGCTCGCCCGAGATCTCGATCGCGAGCTGCTGGAAGGTGACTTTCGTGCGGGCGGGTTCGACTTTCTTCTTGCCGCGAAACCAATCAAAAAATCCCATGACTCCTCTCCATCACCTCGCCGCGGCGCAGGTCAGCTCAGCCGGCCAGTTCCAAACGGACCTCGGGTGCGCCCGGGGGCCCGTAGGGCCCCTCAAAGGCGATGACGCGAAACGGCGCGGCGGTCTCCATCCAGATGTGGTAGCGGGGCAGCAGAGGCTTGGCGAGTTTGGTGACGATGGTGCCGAGCGCGATCCAATCGTTGAGATCCGGGTACATCCAGAACTCGCGCGCCGTGAATCTGCCGGCGGGGACGTTCACCTTCGACGTGCCCCGGACCTCGATGTAGAGCCGCGCCAGCATTCTGTCGTTGATCCATGCCCACCCGCCGTGCATGCCCTCTTGAGGGAGCGCGCGCATAATGAATGGGAGCAGGACTTCGGGGTAGGTCGCGCGTGGGAATGTGATGGGGCCGCAGCGGAAATCCACGACCTCACGCCTGCACTCGACGCCGTCTGCGTCCTGGACGATTCGGGTAAACTGCTCCAGGGCGATGCCCTGGTCCCGCCCAAACACCGCCTCCTCGACGAGGCGTCCGCGCAGGAGGTTGTGCTCCAGGTCGAGCTCCAGTCGGTCGCCCAGCCTGCGGGTGACGACTGTGCTCTCCGAACCCGACCCGGGGAACAGGTCCGCCGCGTCGAGAAACGACTTGAACTTTGGCTTGGCGCGCGGCGCGGCGCGGTAGGTGAGGCGTTCTTCGCCGTCGAGGTGGTCCAGCCACGGGAAGCGGGGGGTGTCCATGGCTCAGTCCGGGTCGAGGGAGGTGACGTACCAGGATCGCGCCGCACGCCACAGCGCGCGTGCTTCCGATTCGTCGTGGAAGAGATGTTCGCGGGCGCCGGTGTGCAGCAGCCTGATCCAGCCGGCGAGGCTCTCTCCGAAAGCGTCAAAACCGAGCTCAGCGCACGCCAGAATGAAGCCCACGAGCACCGCCGACAGCGCCTCCAGCGGTGTGTCAAAGAGGATGGTGTCGCGCGCCCACACCGTGCCGCGCAGCGTGCGCATCAACACCGCCAGGCGCGGTCGGTCAAAGCGCGGCGGCCACGAGGGCTCCACCGTCAGCAGTCGGAACCAGAGCTTGCCCAGCGCATGGCGCGGAAGGGCGACCGGCGTGAGACCCGCAGCCCGCAGGCGGGAAGGGATCGCGCGGACGAAGGCGTGATCCAGTGCGGGTCCCGCCTCCGGAACCAGAACTGCGCCACGCCGGCCAGCGTGACCTCGGGACTGTCCAGCAGCGCAAGCAAGCGCCGCTCCCACAGGTCAAACGCGCGGCGCAGAGGGAACTTTCCATGCAAGCTGAGCGGGTGCGACACGGCAACTTCGCGATCGAAGGTGTCCGCGGGCAGCGACGCCAACAGCTCGCCGTTGGGTTCGCTGGGCTCGTGGGCGTGGGCCCGTGTGCAACCGGGCGCAACGGCCAAGCGGGTCCCGGTCTCTGTGAGCACCCGGACGAACGGGTACATCTGACACGTGGTCGGTTTGTGGTCGGCGCCAAAGTGGCGGTGGATCATGCAGCGGTTGTGGCCGTCGAGGAACAGGCACTGCGAGTCGACGCGCTCCAGATACACCCCGCCTCGCTCCCGGCGGAACGGCGAGAACCCAGCCAGGGATGGCTCGAGCGCCTGAAGGGGAGTCCAGATGGACTCGATGCGCGCGATTTCCTCGTCGCTGAGGGCGCCGACCCGTTGGGATTGGCAGGACTTTCCGCAACCAACGCAGCGGTGGTTCGTCGCCGGCAGGACCCGTTGGGGAAGCCGGCGCGGGTCCACGTCCACCGCAAGGCCCGCCTTGTGCAGCGCGTCGAACCCCGCCTCCACGGACGCCGGCGGGACCGGCAGGTCCAGGGCCCATAACACGCTGATGATGTCCCGGACCGCGCGACGACCGTCGGCCAGGAACAGCGCGACGGCCTGGTCCGTCGTCAGGCGCACGGACTCACCGGGTCCATCGACGCAGATGTAGTCACCGTCGGGACGCAGCTGGAGCTCGGGCTCAAGTCGCGGTCGCATGCGAACACATTGCCCCGGTCGCCGCGCCATCACAAGTGGCAGGTCGTGGGTTGCGCCACTGCGTACCGCGCTGCCCAAGTGGTGGCAAGAATGTGCGCAGCTCAGGCCACGGACGCGTGCTCGGCTGTGGCTGTCAGGGGATCCGTGTCCAGTCGGGTGTTTGGCATGCGCGTTGCGTGACCGGCCAGTCAGTAGACTTCGGCGTTGCGTCGTCGTCGCGAAGAACGAGACCGGAGGAGGCCGTGGCCCTGGCGCTGTACAGACTCATTGCATTTGTAGCCCTCACCGCCGTCCATGCGTTGGCATTGGCAGCGCGAACCGGCGGTCGAGTCGATGTGGAGGCCGGCCAGGAGCAGGCCCAGAAATGGGCCCGCGATGTGTTGGCGGCGCTCGGGGTGCGGTTGGACACCGCGCCGGCGCTGCGGCCCGTCGGGGCGCTCTACGTCGCCAACCATCGCTCCTACATCGACATCCCGGTGCTCCTGGCTTGTGCGCCGGTCACCTATCTGGCCAAGGCGGAGGTCGCGCGCTGGCCGCTGCTCGGGTGGGCCGCCCGGTGCGCTGGGACATTGTTTGTTCAACGCGAGGCCCGGTCCAGTCGCGCCCAGGCGCGGTTGGCCATCGGGGAGCAGCTGTCGCTCGGCAGAAGCGTGGCCGTCTTTCCCGAGGGGACCACCACAGCCGGTCCGGGTCTCCTGCCCATGAAGCCCGGTTGCTTCGAACTGGCCGCGGCCCGCGTGCCCGTTGTGCCGGTGGCCGTCCACTACGACCTGCGCGAGGACGCCTGGACTGGGGACGACGGGTTCCTCGGTCATTTTCTGCGCCGGTTCGCCATCCGCGAGCGGCGCGTCACGGTCCGGTTTG
>CALBXO010000161.1 GCA_937890335.1 uncultured Pseudomonadota bacterium
CCTCCGGACTGAGCCAACGCCGTTGGGATGGTCCTGCCCTGTGGCGACGCGGCGGCATCTCCCGAGAAAGAGGCCTACAAACCACTGGTGGTCTGCAAAAGCGTCAAAGACGCGATCCACAGGTGCGTCCACGCGCTCGACAAAGTGTAGGTGTTGCTCTGTCATGACCGAAACCTACTCGGGTCTGCTCGCCGCACAAAGCGCCGGTCGCTTCTTGCCGCGCATGGATCCGCGTCAAGGTTGGACGCCGTCGCCCTGCTGGCGACGATGCCACAAGGAGGAGTCGTGACGGATCAGAGTGAGTACACGCCGCCGAAGGTCTGGACCTGGGACAAGGGCAGCGGCGGTCAATTCGCCAACATCAACCGGCCCATCGCTGGCCCGACCCACGACAAGGACTTGCCCGTCGGCGAGCATCCGTTCCAGCTCTACTCGCTGGCGACGCCCAACGGCGTGAAGGTCACGGTGATGTTCGAGGAGTTGCTGGCCGCCGGCCACAGTGGCGCGGAGTACGACGCCTGGCTCATCCGCATCGACAAGGGGGACCAATTTGGCAGCGGGTTCGTGGATGTGAACCCCAACTCCAAGATCCCCGCCCTGCTGGATCGCCGCACGGACCCGCCCCTGCGGATTTTCGAATCCGGCTCCATCCTCCTGCACCTGGCGGAGTCCTTTGGCGCGTTTCTGCCCACGGAGCAGCCCGCCCGGATCGAGGCGCTCAACTGGCTGTTCTGGCAGATGGGCAGCGCGCCCTACCTCGGCGGCGGTTTCGGCCACTTCTACGCGTACGCGCCGTCCAAGATGGAGTACCCCATCAACCGGTTTGCCATGGAGACCAAGCGGCAGTTGGATGTGCTCGAGCGGCGGTTGGCGGACCATCCGTACCTCGCGGGGGACGAGTACTCCATCGCCGACATGGCTGTGTGGCCGTGGTATGGCGGCCTGGCGCTCGGGAGCCTGTACGGCGCGGCGGAGTTTCTCGCCGTACACGAGTACGAGCACGTGTTGCGCTGGGCCAACGCCATCGCCGATCGGCCCGCGGTCAAACGTGGTCGCATGGTCAACCGCGGTTGGGGTGACCCGGCCGAGCAGCTGCACGAGCGGCACGCAGCAAGCGACTTTGAGACATCGACTCAGGACAAGATCGCCGCCGAGTAGCGGGAGCCCGACCGGGCGCTCAGAGGACCGACACTGACGGCGTAAACGCGCCAACAACAAGGGCGACGCCGTGCCATGCACACGATCGCCGAGCGGGATACGACTTCGCCATGACCAAACCAATCCTGACCTATTTCGATTTTCCCGGCGGCCGCGGCGAGGCCGCGCGCCTGGCCCTTCACGTCGCGGGTGCCGAGTGGACCGACGACCGTTTCAGTGGCAACTGGCCGGAGAAGAAGCCGAGCACGCCGTTTGGCGGGCTGCCGACGCTGGAGGTGCCCGGCAAGGGCGTGCTGTCGCAGTCCAACGCCATCCTCAGCTACATCGGTCGCGAGCACGGCCTGCTGCCGGGGGACTCCTTTGAGGCGGCGCGCCACGAGGCGCTCATGAACGCGATTGAGGAGCTTCGAGCGGAGGCTGGGACGACCGGCAAGGCGGACGAGGACGAGAAGCGCGCCGCGCGCGAAGCCTACGCCGAGGGCTACTTTGCCCGCTGGGCGACCCACGTCTCCGCCCAGATCAAGGGGCCGTTTGTGGGCGGCGACGCCATCTCCGTGGCTGACCTGAAGCTCTACGTGGCCATGCGCTCCTACACCAAGGGCGTGTACGACTACATCCCGGCGACGATCCTGGAGGCCTACCCCAAGATCACCGGGTTGATGGCCGCGGTCGAGGCGCACCCCCGCGTGGCCGACTGGCACGCCAGCTGATCTGAGCTGCCCGGTCGGCCGCGACGGTGCAGATCGGTGTCGCCGGCGTTTGGGCCGCCCAGTACAGCCGCCCCGAAGTCCTGCCCTGCTTTGCGCGGCACCAGCGGCCACCAGCTGTCTACGGTTGCCGCGGATAGCGCCTGTCGGGGTCTCCGCCGAGCGTGGAGATGATCGGCGCTTGCTCCGCGGTCTGCCACACGACGTCCGGCCACCACTTGCTGGGCGGAGGCGGTGAATCCGGGCTGAACACCTCGCCCGGGCGCGGCGTCACGTAGGCCACGCCCGCGGCCTGCGCTGCGACGCTGACGCGCTCGATGGGCTCTGTCCATCCGTGCATGGCGAGGCTGAAGAGCCCCCAGTGGATGGGCATGAAGACCTTCCCGCGCAGCATCTGGTGGGCGACGATGGCCTGCTCCGGCCCGATGTGCCAGTCGGGCCACGCCTTGTGGTAGGCGCCGACCTCGATCATCACAATGTCGAACGGGCCGTAGCGCTCGCCGATGACGGCCATGTCGTCAAACAGGCCGGTGTCGCCGCCAAACATCACCCGTCGCTCCGGCGCGACCAGCGCGTAGCCGGCCCACAACGTGCGGTTCTGATCCAACACCTGCCGTCCCGACGCGTGACGCGCCGGCGTGGCAGCGATGAGCAGGTCGCCCACCTTGTGCTCGTCCCACCAGTCGAGCTCGACGATGCGCGACGGCTCGATGCCCCAGTACTCCAGGTGCGCCCCGACGCCCAGCGGCACGATGAACGTGGCCTGCCAGTCCTGCATCTGGAGGATCGTCGGGTAGTCCAGGTGGTCGTAGTGATCGTGGGAGATGAGCACCACGTCCACGTCTGAGAGCGCGGCCAGCGGCAGCGGCGGGTCGTACCACCGCTGCGGACCCAGCGACGGAAGTGGGAATGGGCTGGACCCGAACACCGGGTCCGTCAACACCTTCAGTCCCGCCATCTCAATGAGAGTGGTGGAGTGTCCGAGCCACGTGACCCGAAGCGGTCCAGGCGGCTCCGACAAACGCTGGGCGGTGTCGGTCCGGACCGGCACCTGGCCCGGTGCCTCCGCGACCGGGCTGACCTCTGTCACGGCCACCACCGATCCCCACACATCGTTCCAGAGCGGCTGTGGGTTCTCAAAAGTGCCATCGCCAGCCTGGGGCGACGCGGCCATGCGCGCAGCCCGCACCGCGTCGGGGCCGGTGCCCATGGCAGTCCAGGCCATCGCTACGCCCACGGCGACGACCACCAGGAGGACGAGCGTCAGCGCGCCCACGGCCTTGCCCGCGAGCCCGGCAATTCGACGCAAGCGTGATTGCGGTGCAGATGCAGTGGAGTCGGGTGGGGCCATGAATGCTCCTGGTTTGAGCGCGGCAGTTGGTGTGGGGGCTACCCAGTCGGGCGCCGACATTGTCGCGCGCCCACAGGCAACCGCGGCCACCGTCTACCCGGCAGCGGTTACCAGATCTGACGGAAGGTTACGAGCGTCGGGCGGAGCTCGCGACCCCGAACCTGCACCACATCCGACACCTCCCGCGTGTCCACCGAGCCCTCAAAGACGTAGGGCCGCATTGCCGGTTCGGCAGCGCTGGAGACCGGCGCAAAATGAAGCGCTACGGGCTCCTTGCCCAGGTGGCCGCCGACCAGAGTGCCGACGAGCGCGTGCTCCGCGGCGTGAAAGCCGTTCTTCCATGCGTTGCACTTTGCCGTGTCGTCGTCGGTCCAATCCCACACCCAGCGCCCCTCGCGGTCGATGCTGGGCACAACCTCTCGCACGTCGCGGCCGCGGTCCACATAGTCGCGCCGCCAGCCCGCCCAGGTGCGTTCGAGCTCCCGGGTCCGGGCGTGGTTTCGCAGGTTCCACGTCGCCGCGGCCTGGTCCGCCTCCGCGTAGATCCACCAATCCGAGCCATACTCTACGGTGGTGGCGCTGGCTGGACGCTTGGCCCAGCGCCCAAACTGCGGGTCGTATGCGCGGTCGATGGCGGGACCCATCTCCGCGTCCAGCAGCGCCTTGAACGGGTGCTCCGGCAGGCGCTTGTCGATCTGAAGGAGCATCCAGAAGGTCTTGAGGCCATGGCCAAAATCCGCGTGGCGGCTCCCAAACACCCCACGTTGATTGTGGACACCCCAGAACGTGCCGTCCTGGTGGAAATGGTCGACCATGACCTGGCCGAGGACACGCAGATCCCCCAGGAGCTGCGCCCTGCGCGCAGGCTCTGTCAGCACCGGCTGCACGAGCAGGAGAAACGCATTGACGGCGTCCAGTTGAGCCACAAGCTCCCACCCGTCGTCCCCGTCTACGTCGACCTCGTCGCGCAAATCGTCGGTCAGCGCATCGCGGATGCGCCCCTCTTCGCCATCCCAGTACTCCGCCTCGTCAAAAAGCGAGTCGCGGATCGCCAGCAGCGCCGCCTCCGCCGCGGGATCCCGGGTCAGGAAGAACCAAGACGCAAAACCAAGGGCGCAATACGCCTGGTCCTGGGCCGTCCTCGCTTCGCTGCGCAGCGGCGCGCCATCGGATGACAGCTGTGCGACACAGGTCCCTGTCGACGGCTCGAAGGCGTGCTCGAGGAGCCAGTCAAAACCCGCCCCGGCGTACTCGAGCAGATCTGGGTCGCCGGTGAGCAGATAGCCGACGACATAGGTGTGAATCTGGCGAGCGATCATGCGCGGGCGACGCGTGGACGGGGTTTGCGCCGCGCCGTCCATACCCCGATGCGTCGGGAAATTGCCCATGGGATCGCCCAGCGCGTCGGGGTGCGTCCAATAGGGAAGGATGTCCTCCGCAAAATGCGTGCGCCATGTCTGCGACGCGAGCACAGGGCTCAGCTCGCCGTCCGGGGGCGCGATCCACCCGTAGGGCGGCGTCGAGTCCTGCGGCGCGTCGGGAGGGGCTGAGTCGTTGCCGTCGTGCGCGTCGTCACCCTGGTCCGCGACCACGTCCCGCGCAGAAACATCCGTGCCGGTGTCCGCCTGCGGGCCTGCGCCGCCGGCATCGCGCTGTGCGTGCGGCGCGTCGCCCGCCGCGTCGGTCGCGCCATCGAGGGAATCCGCCGGGTCCGCGCACGCGCTCAGCGTCAGGACAAGGGCCCACAGCAGTACGAGGGTTGGTTTGCTCATGCAGGCTCGACCTGCAAGGCGCAGGCCTGCGGCCGAACCCGTGGCCGCGGCCCCAAACGGGGGCTCATTGTTGCCAAAAGCAACGCCTGACATCCTGTCGCGTTTGCAATGGCGTCAGGCCGTCGGCACTGTGGCGACCCAACGAGTGAGGTCCCATGTTTCTGAAGGTTGCGTTCACAATGTACCCCGTCCGAGATGGAGCCCGCGCCCGCAAATTCTACGAGGAGACCCTGGGCTTCACCCGCGGTAGCGACTCGGGGGAGGACGCGACGTGGACCGAGTACGACATGCCCGGCGGGGGCTGCCTGGCGCTCTGGCAAACCGACCGCATGGAGCCCAGCGCAGACGCGGGCGGCAGCATCGCGTTTGAAGTCAGCGACCTGGACGCCCTCCTGGAGCGCCTGCGGGCAGAGGGGGTAGCGTTCGACGGCGACATCATCCAGAGCCCGGTCTGCCGCATGGCGGTCATCCTGGACCCGGATGGCAACTCGCTCATCCTGCACCAACTCCACCCAGCCCACGCCACCTGACCGGCTTTCTTCCGCGCCGCGCTGGACACGCGGAAAACCTAACCTAGCTTTGGCCACGACGCTGAGGCATCTGCGCGCACCTCCCTGGGCAGGGACTCGCGCGGGCCTCCCTTGGCTCCGGCTCGATGCTCGACGCACCTCAGACAAGCTTGTCCCGCTCGCCGCCGCGCCTGGGTTCGGAGGGGCGGAGTTGTTGAGCGGGCTGGCCATCTTTTTCGAGGGCGTCGTGTTTGGCGTCGTCCCGGTCTTCTTTGTCGGCCCGGTGCTCTTCACCCTGATCCACGCCTCACTGCGGGACGGCTTTGGCGCAGGTGCTCTCGTCGCCACCGGCATCGCCGTGAGCGACGTGGTCGCCGTGGCCCTCTGCGCCGTTGGCGTTGGCACCCTGCTGACCGCCAGCTGGGGGCAATCGGTGCTGGGCGTGGCCGGCGGGGTCATCCTCATGGGTTTTGGCATCGCGATGACGTTCGGGCGCCTCCCGGAGCGCAGCGAGCGCCCGGCGCGGTTCTCCGGAGCCCGACACTTTGCGGCGGGGTTTCTGGTCAATTTCGTCAACCCGTTCGTCTTCGCATTCTGGATCGGCGCCATGGGGGCGGTCTCCGCCCGTCACGGCTTTGATCCCCTGGCGCTCACTTTGTTCTTTGGCGGGACCATCACCACGATTCTGGTGACGGATCTTCTCAAGGCGCGGCTGGCCGCGTCCTTGGAGCGCCATATGTCAGGCCCGGTGGTTCGCACCGGCCAGCGGGTCAGCGGGGCGCTGCTCGGTGGGTTTGGAATCTATCTCTTGGGCCGCACGTTGTGGTCGCTGCACTCCGCTTCTCCAGGTATTTGATATGATTCGCGCACTACGGCTTGGCCACGACACGGTTCGGCACAATCTCCTTCTGGCGTGGTGCGGTCTGGCGTTCGCGTCGTTCAGCACCGCGTGGTTGGTAACGGCCAGCACCTGCGATACGACAACGTGCTACTGGGGCCTGGCCGCGATGATGTCTGTCGCGGGCGGCGTGGTGCTGGCACTGGCGCGACCCAAGGAGAGTGTGAAAGAGGCCCGCGCAGACCTGGCCGTGTCCATCGACGCGGTCGCCTATGCCGATTGGCAGCGTGTCGTGCCGGCGGACAATCCGTACATGCAGCTGCCCTACCTGCGAGCACTCGAGCGCGCTGGCGCTTCCATGCGATACGTCGTGGCCTACCGCGACGGGCAGCCGGTCGCTGCGGCGAGCTTCCAGGTGTTGGAGCTCGACAGGGACACGGTGCTACGCCCCGAGTGGCGCCTTCCCGTGCGCATGGTCTTCTCCAGCTTGTTCGAACGCGGGCACGCGCGCGCCCTCATCCTGGGCAATGCACTCCACTCCTGGACGGGCTCGTTCGCCCATGTGCCGAGTCTCCCGGAGGAAGAGGCGGGCAGATTGCTCGCCGATCTCGCCAGGCGCGTGCGCCGCGCGGAACAGGGCGGCGGCATCTCATTCACTGTGCTGCGGGATGTGGAGCTCGGCACCGACGGCATGGACAGCCTGGATGGCGCAGGCTACATGCCGCTGACGGGCGTCGAGCCGACCATGGTGGTGCCGCTGGACCCGAGCTGGCGCGGGCCGGCGGACTACGCCGCCGCCATGTCGCGAAAGTACCGCGCCCGCCTCCGGCGCAGCCGCAAGAAGGCCGCAGGACTCGCCAAGAAGGACCTGACGCTCCAGGAGCTGCTGGCGCAGCGCGCCGCGCTTGAACCGCTTCTCGACGGCGTCGTCGACCGGGCGGACTTCAAGTTGGCGCGGTGCAGCCTGGACGATGTGGTGGAGCTCAAACGCGGCCTGGGTGACCGGTTCATCGTTCGCACCTACCTGGACGGCGAGCAGGTCGTTGGGTTTGGCGCGGCGCTGGCCCACGAGAGCCGGTTGGAGGCCTTGCTCGTGGGGATCGACTACGACGTCAACCGCGAGGTAGGGCTGTACCAGAACATGCTCTACGACTTTGTCGAGATGGGGATCGAGCGCGGCTGCGAACAGGTGCATCTGGGCCGGACGGCCCTGGAGATCAAGAGCACAGTCGGCGCCGTGGCCCGCCCACTGCCGATCCTGGTCCGACACCGGAACCCGCTGGTCAACAAGGCCGTTGCGGTGGCATTGCGGTTTGTGGACGACGTGACCTGGACACCGCGCAACCCGTTCCCCGAACCGAGTTGACCCTGCGTACGCGTGCGCGCCACCCGCCTTGATAGACGGTCCGGCCTGCATCCGGTAGTTCATGGCAGGCGTATGTCCGCAAACAGCGCTGCGCACGGAGACCCATGCATCTCGATCCGATGATGCCCAAGGTGGTGGCCGCCGCCTTCGTAGTGCTTCTGATCGGCCTCTTCCTGCGACGATTCCGGCAGCCCCACGTCGTGGTCTACCTCATGGCGGGCGCGATAATCGGGCCCCATGGGATCGGCATTCTCACGGACGCGGGCATCGCCGCGCGTCTCGGCGATGTCGGCGTCGTCCTCCTGTTGTTCTTTGTGGGTATGGAGGTGTCCCTTCCACGCCTTGTCGCCAATTGGCGCGTCGCCATCATTGGCAGCGCACTCCAGATCGGGCTCACAGTCGGGGTGGTGTGGCTCGTGGGGGCCTGGCTTGGCTGGTCCACAGGGCGCTCGGTTCTGCTGGGATTTGTCGTCTGCCTGAGCAGTACGGCCGTGGTGGTGTCCATGCTGCGGGAATGGGGGCAGCTGGACTCGGAGGCCGGCCACGACGCGGTGGGGGTTCTCCTCGTCCAGGACCTCGCGCTCGTGCCCATGCTCATTGTCATCGGTCTGATGGCGGACGAGCCAACCACCGCCGGCACCGTCGGCCTTCAGATCGCAGGCGGCGTGGTGATCATCGCCCTGGTCGCCGTGGTCCTGCGCAAGGGCACCATCTCGCTTCCGTTCGCCGCGCGGCTTCGTTCCGATCACGAACTTCAGGTCTTCTCGGCGTTTGTGCTGTGCTTCGGGTTCGCCACGGCTACCGCGATGGCGCACCTGTCGACGGCGCTCGGCGCCTTTGTCGCCGGCATCGTCGTGGCATCCGCCCGCGAGACCGAGTGGGTCCACAAGAGCCTGGACGCGCTGCGGGTGCTGCTCGTAGCGCTGTTCTTCGTGTCCGTCGGAATGCTCCTCGACACGTCCTTCCTTCTTGAGCACTGGTGGATACTCGGTGCGCTGGTGATCGCCGTCCTCCTGTCCAACACCTTCCTCAACGCCGGGATCCTCCGCGCGCTCGGCCGCCCGTGGGCGGCCAGCATCTACGTGGGCTCGCTGCTGGCCCAGGTCGGTGAGTTCAGCTTTGTGCTCGCCGCCGTCGGCCAGGAGAAGGGGCTGATCTCCGGCTACGGCTACCAGATGACGGTGGGCCTGATCGCGCTGACCCTGCTGTTGAGTCCCGCCTGGATCGCTGTGGTTCGCCGCCTCACGGTCGGCAACGAGCGCGTCGCCTGACCCCGCCCGCTTCGGCGCCGCGACTCATGGACCTGCAACCCCGGTGTGGCTACCCTGTCGAGCAACGCAGCAGGGGGCAGTGCAATGTGGGACATGAACGCGGACACGACGGCGATGCCGGTGCTCGACCGTTTCAAGGGCAACGACGCGCTCGTGCGCCTGTCCGAGAAGCTCATGGAGTGGGACGAGGCGCCGGTCACGGACGACGAGATCGCCGTTGCGCTCGGACCCGGCATGGTCGATGCCTTTCGCTACACCCAACACAAGCTCGTGGGCCGCGTGCGCAAGGTCACCGGGGAGCCGTCGCTGTGCCACTCGGCAGACGTCGCGATCCGCGCCGCGGCGCTTGGCTACGGGACCTCCGTCATCAAGGCGTGCCTGCTTCATGACGTGGCCGAGGACACGTCCAGCACCTTCGCGCAGCTGCCCGGTGCCCTGGCTGAAATCTCGGAACGATTCTCGCCGGAGCTCGCCGCGGACGTCACCCTGCTGACCAATCGCTACCAGCTGCTGTTCCAGTCCGCGTCCGCGAAGGTCTCCAGCAGCATCGCCCCGTCGCAGCGGGGCCTGGACGCGTTCCGGGCCGCGCTCGACGTCGTCCGCTACGAGTCGGACCCCGCCCTGGTTACCGACTACGAGCGCGTGTTTGAGGGCGTGGGACATTTTCTGGAGGGCGCGGTCGACCTCAGCGACGCGGTGGAGACCTGCCGCCGCGACCGCAAGTACACCTTCGGCAAGTTCCTGGAGTATAGACTGTACGACCTCTACGTCGCGGACATCGTCAGGGACGCCGTCGACCGGGTGCAGTCGACCGGCGGGCAGGTGCCAGTGCCGCTGGTGGTCAAGTCGGTCGACATCATCGACAACGTGCGCACGAGTGAGGTCAGCAACCGCAGCAACCTCGACAAGCTCGTCCGCAAAGCCGAGACCATCATCGACACTGTGCAGGCTGGCTTCATCGAGGCCGTGCCCCAGGAGCTCGCCATCGTCTCGACGGTGTCCGCGCTGCACCGCATCGTGCAGATTCGGCTGGTCGACCAGATCAAGCTGCGCAGGCGCGCGGTGGCAGACAATTTCTCTGAGACGCGCTTCGCGAGCCTGGTGCGCTTCCTTGTGGCCGAGGGCAACCGGCTCGCCGCCCAGTACGAGATCCCGCGCAACCGCACGGAGGTCACGGAGAGCCTTGAGAACGAGGTCCGGCGCATCAACCAGAGCACGCCCGAGCCCTGACCCACCGCAGCCAAAGCCCCTTGGCGCAACGGGAAATCCGGTCAATCTGGCGACGGTACCCCGGCAGCGTACGCACTGGCCACAGCCGACGACGGCAGGACCACGCCACGCCGCGACAGGTACCCATCGCAGCGGGCGTCGACTCCGTCCGTCGCGCGCCCGACCGGCGGCGCGGGTCAGATCAGGCGGGCCAGCCCTGTGGTCAGCGCCTGTTCCACACGCAGGACCCGATCCCCCAACCCGACAACCTCAAACCCAGACTGGCGCAGGCGCGTCACCTCGTGGTCGATGAGCCCGCGCTCCGGTCCGAGCGCAAAGACCGTGCGGCCACCCACCTGGTGCGGACAGGGGGCCGATTCCGGTGAAGGGTGCGCAACGAGGCACCGTGCGCCGGCGGTGATGGAAGGAAGCTCGTCGTTGACGAGGGGCGCAAAGAGACGGTGGAAGCGGACGACGGGCAGCACCGTGTCGCGGGCCTGCTCCAGGCCCAGAATGAGGTTCTCGCGCACGGCGGGCGCGGCGAGTTGGTTCGATTGCCAGAACGACTTCTCGACGCGGGACGCGTTGAAGAAGTGCATGTCCTTGACGCCGAGCGTCGCCACAAGCTGGAGAATCCGGAAGAGAGACTTGGGCCGCGGCAGCGCGAGGAGCACCGTCACCGGAAGCGGCGCCGGAGGCTGCGTGTCCAGGCAGACCCGCAGGCGCACATGGTCAGGGTCCAGCGCCAGCACCACACCCTCCCCCATCAGTCCGCCAAGGAGGCCCACTGTCACGGTGTCGCCTACGCTGGGACGGATCACGCCGCGGATGTGCCGGAAGCGCCGGTCGCGGAGGACGACGCACTGGTCCTCCACAAAGTCATCCGGCAGCAGCAGACAGAGGTTCATCCGACGGCTGACCACGCCGTCGGCAGCATCTGAAGATCAAGAACGCACTCGTCGGCCCGGTTGACCTTGGCGGGGCGCAACAGCTGTCCCGTGGGATTCTGCACCCGAGGAGTGATGGCGCCGCAATCGCAGTGGCCGGTGACATCGACTTCGTCGGAGCTGTCGTGCTGAGTCATGACCTCTCATACCGCATTTTCGGAGGAATGACCCGACGGGCAGCCCGCCGCAAGCGGCGCGCACCCGGGTCTCCAGGCCGCCGGACGCTCGGGACAGGCTGCCCAGGCGCCATCGTGACAACGGGACGCGCGCGCTGCTGCTGGCCCATCCACGTGGGGACTGGTACCGTCGGCGCATGCTCGAAAACGAGATTCGGACGCATACCTGCATGCTCTGCGACGCCAATTGCGGGCTGCGCGTGGAGCTCTCCGAGGGCCGCGTGGTCGGCGTGCGCGGCAACCCAGATGATACGTTCTCGCGCGGTCACATCTGTCCGAAGGCCGCCGCGATCGGCGACCTGATGGAGGACCCGGACCGGGTGCGCACGCCCCTTCGTCGGACAGCCAAAGGCTTCGTCGAGGTTGGCTGGGAAGAGGCGCTCAACGAGATCGCGCAGCGCGTCGCGGACCTGCGCCGAACCCGCGGCGCCGACGCGGTAGCCACGTACGTGGGCAACCCGACCGTGCACGACTACGGCGCGGCGCTCGCCATACTGCCCCTCCGCGCCGTCCTTGGCGGAAAGAACCACTTCAGCGCGCTGAGCGTGGACACGCTGCCCAGGATGGTCGCGAGCCAGACCCTGTACGGGGTGGGGTCCGCGACGCCCGTGCCGGACATTGACCGAACAGACCTGCTCGTCGTGCTCGGCAGCAATCCCATGGTCTCCAATGGAAGCGGCATGGTCTCACCCGACATCCGCAACCGGCTGCGCGCCATCCAGGAGCGCGGCGGGCGCATCGTCGTGCTCGACCCGCGGCGAACCCAGACGGCCAAGGCCGCGGACGAGTTCCACTTTGTGCGGCCCGGCACCGACGCGCTGCTGATGTTTGCGATGATCGAGCACCTCTTCGCACAGGGTCATCACCTGCGCAGCGCCGCGGTGAAGCAGTTCGGCGGCGCGGGGCTCGACGCGCTGCAAGCGGCCGCGGCCCGCTTTCCGGCCGAGTCCGTGGAGGCGCAAACCGGGGTCGCCCCAGAGACGATCCGGCGCCTTGCCGACGAGCTCGCCACCACGCCAAAGGCCATCATCTACGGCCGAATGGGCACCTGCGTGCAGGCGCACGGCGTCGCGACCACGCTCCTGCTGGACCTGTTCAACCTCGTCGCGGGCAACCTCGACCACGAGGGTGGCATCCGCTTTGGCACCCCCGCCGCAGACCTGCTGCGGATCGGGGCCCTGGTGCCCAAGAGCCAGGGCCTCGGCATGGCCCGTTCCCGCGTGGACGGACTTCCGGGCTTTCTGGGCGAGTTCCCGGTCGCCGCGCTATTGCCGGAGATCGAGACGGAGGGGCATGGGCAGATTCGCGCCCTGCTGCTCCACGCGGGCAACCCGGTCGCCTCCAACCCCAACGGCGCCCGCCTGGCCAAGGCGCTGTCCACACTCGACCTCGTCGTGGCGGTGGACATGTACATCAACGACACGACGCGGCACGCGGACTTCATTCTTCCGACCACCGTGGGCTTTGAGCGCTCTCACTACCCGCTGTTGCTGGCGGCGCAGGGAGTGCGCGATTTTGCCTCCTTCCACCGACCGATTGTGGCCGCACCTGCCGGCGTCCGCGAGAGTTTCGACATCCTGTTGGACCTCGCCTCCCGCGTAGCTGCCCGCTCCGGTGCCGCACGCCGGGCCAGCGCGCCCGCGCTGCGCCTCATGCGCAAGCTTGGACCCAACCGAATCGTGGACGCCCTGTTGCGCGTGGGGCCTCACAAACTGCGCCTGGCGGACGTGGAGGCCGAACCCAACACGCTTGATCTCGGTCCGCTGCAGGCGCGCCTGCGAGAGATACTCCGCTGGAAGCACAAAGCCGTACCGCTGTTTCCGCCGATGCTCGCAGAGCAGCTACCCGCGCTGGAGGCCCTGCGCGACAGCGCTCACGAACCGCTGGTGCTGATCAGCCGCCGAACGCTGCGCAGCAACAACTCGTGGATGCACAATATGGCCCGGCTCCAGCGCGGCAAGACGCGGTGCACCCTGGAGATGAACCCAGCCGACGCCGCGACGCGCGGCCTCGAGGACGGCACGACCGTGCGTCTGGCCTCAGAGGTGGGCGATGTCCAGGTGCCACTGGCCGTGACCGACGCCGTCATGCCCGGCGTCGTCTGCCTGCCACACGGTTTTGGGCAGAACCGGGAGGGCGTGAAGCTACGGGTCGCGGCCGCGCAGATCGGCGCGAGCGTCAATGATGTCATCGATCACCGCAGGACCGACGCGATCTCGGGCACGAGCGCCCTCAGCGGCCAGCCCGTGACCGTCACGACCGCCTGACGCGGCCCGCGAGCTCGGCGATGCATCCGTCGAGTGAACACGCGATGTAGACGCGCACGCGCTGTGTGGTCATGACTTCCTCCAAAGGCACAGACTGCACCGCCGCGCTCTGGGTGGCGGTCGGCGTGTGGACAAGCAAATCAATCCGTGACAATCCGTCGAGCCCAGGACCGGTCCCCGAACGAAGAGGCCACGATGCGCACCCTCCAACTCCTCCTCACAATGCTCGCCCTGTGCTGTCTTGCGACGGCCTGCGCCAACGGCGGCGTGCTCGATCCAGAGTCGGCCTGCGACAACAGCCTGGATGATGACGCGGACGGTGACGTGGATTGCGACGACCGCGACTGCCGGAACAACGCGGCCTGCGTGTTGATCCCGGAGCGCTGCGACGACGGCGTGGACAACGACGAAGACGGGCGCACTGACTGCGTAGACCCGGACTGCAACGGAGACGCGGCGTGCGGGGGCGACGACGCGGAGGACTGTGGGGACGGCGCGGACAACGACGGTGACGGCGACACCGACTGCGACGACACTGACTGCAGCCAGGACCGCATCTGCTCCGACCCAGACGCTGAGATCTGCAGCGACGGCGACGACAACGACGGTGACGGCGACACCGATTGCGAGGACAGCGACTGCCGCAACGACCCGGACTGCTCGGGCGCCAACCCGGAGATCTGTGGCAACGGTGCGGACGACGACGGCGACGGCGACACGGATTGCGACGACGACGACTGCGCCGACGATCCGGGCTGCGGCGGCGCGGTAGAGGACTGCACGGACGGCGTGGACAACGACGACGACGCGGCCGCCGACTGCGACGACCCCGACTGCGCCGACGACCCGGCGTGCGGGCCGCCCGCCGAGCGCTGCGGCGATGGGGTGGACAACGATCGCGACGGTCAGACGGACTGCGACGACGACGACTGCGTCGCCGACCCTGCCTGCGTCCAGACCGAAACCAACTGCACCGATGGCCTGGACAACGACGACGACAACGCCATCGACTGCGGCGACGAAGATTGCCGCAATGACCCCGCCTGCGGGCGACCGGAGACCGACTGCAGCAACGGACAGGACGACGACAACGACGGCCGCACGGACTGCGACGACAGCGACTGCGACCTGGCCCTCGCGTGCCGCGAGATTGAGACGCTGTGCGACGACGGCCAGGACAACGACAACGACAACGCGACCGATTGTGACGACGCCGACTGCGCGGGCACACCGGCGTGCACGGAGACGAACTGCGCGGACAACACCGACAACGACGACGACGGCGCCGCGGATTGCGACGACTCTGACTGCGTCGCCGACCCCGCCTGCGTGGTGGATCTCTGCGACGAGCCGACACCGCTGACCACCGAGGGCAGCTTCACGGGGACGACAGCCGGCGAGAGCCAATTCACCGCGGGCGGTGACTGCGCCGGTGACGGGCGCGGCCCAGAAGCGCTCTACGTCCTCACCGTGGACGTAGAAACACCAGTCTGCCTCACGACGGAAGGGTCGGCGTTCGACACCGTCCTCTATGTGCGCAGCGACTGCCGGGACACAGACACGCAACTGGCCTGCAACGACGACGCCTTCGACCAGGGCCTGGGCACGCGTTCGCTGGTCGAATTCCAGGCGCGCCCCGGCACCGAGTACATCGTCTTTGTCGACGCCTTCATCTCGGGCGGCGCGTACACCCTCAACGCCCGGTTCTCGCCCTGTACCGAGGCCGCCGCGTGCGGCGACGGCGTGGACAACGACGACGACGGGGACATCGACTGTGCCGACGACGACTGCGACGGCACCGAGGACTGCACCGAGACCGGCGACGAGTGCAGCGACGACAACGACAACGACGGCGACAACCTCACGGACTGCGACGATCCCGACTGTGACAACGCCCCAGCGTGCATTGTGGACAGCTGTGAGGGGGCCACCGTCATCGACGGGCCGGGCGTGTTCACCGGGGACAGCTCGGACCTGGAGAACAACTTTCGCGGAAGCTGTGGCGGCAACGGTCCCGAGGCGCTGTTCACCCTGAGCGTGGACGCTGACTCCACCGTCTGCCTGGACACGAACGGCGCCGCCTACGACACGGTCCTCTATGTCCGGACCACCTGCGCGGACGACCAGACCCAGGTCGTCTGTGACGATGACGGCGGCGATGGCACCCGCTCCCTGGCGGAGTTTGAGGCGACGGCAGGGACCGAGTACGCGGTCTTCGTGGACGGCTTCTCGTTTGGGGGCGAGTACAGCCTCCGGGTGCGCCATGAGGCCTGCGACACGCCCATCCCTGACGAGATCTGCGACTCCGGTGAGGACGAGGACCGGGACGGTCTCGTGGACTGCGAAGACCCGGATTGCGTAGCCGAGCCCGTCTGCCTGGACAGCCTCTGCGACAACGCCCCGGAGATCAGCGCCGAGGGAACCTTCACCGCCCAGACCCGCGACGGGGTGAACAACTTCCGCGGCTCCTGCGGCGGCGGCGGCAACGAGGCCATCTGGCGGCTGTCCACCACCACGGACACCACCGTCTGCGTGGACACCTTCGACGCCGACTTTGACACGGTGCTCTACGCGCGCACGGCCTGCGGCGACACCGACTCCCAGATCGTCTGCAACGACGACAGCCCCGGCAACGGAACGCGGTCACAGATCGAGTTCGAGGCGACGGCCTTCACGGACTACCTCCTCTTCGCAGACGCATTCACCACGGGATTTGGCGGCGACGTGCAGATGCGGGTGCGGTTCACCACCTGCGACACCCCGCTGCCCGAGTGACGCAAGCGCGCGGCCACCTCGCGTAGTACCTCCGCAAACCCAGCGTCGGGACTGTGCCCGACACGAAGCCGACTCTGGCACCATCCGCGCCGCCGCAGTACCCTCCGCGCATGTTCTGGATTGCCTCCGCCATCACCCTCGTGTTTCTCGCGCTGCTCCTCGTCGCCGAGTGGTTCGACAGTCAGCGGCTGCGGTGGGCCGTCAAACCCGTTGCCTCGACCGCCTTCATCGCCGCAGCGTGGGCAGCGGGCGCGCTGGACTCAGCCTACGGCGTGGCCGTCATCGTCGGACTCGCCCTGTCCTGGTGGGGAGATGTCCTGCTCATCCCAAAAGGGCAAACCCGCGTCTTTCAGGCCGGAGTGATCGCGTTTCTCCTGGGCCACGTCGCGTACTCCATCGGGTTTGTCGTCCGCGGCGTCGACCCAGTCTGGTTTGCCGGCGCCGCCGTGGCCCTGGTTGCGGTGGCGGCCGTCGTTCTGCGCTGGCTCTGGCCGAATGTCGGCAGCGCCATGAAGGGTGCCGTCATCGCCTATGTCGTGGTCATTTCGACCATGGTCGCGCTGGCGATTGGCACCGTAGCCGCGCACGGCGACTTCACCATCCTGGTGGGCGCGGTGATTTTCTACCTGTCTGATTTGTCGGTGGCGCGCGAGCGCTTTGTGAAGCAGGGTTTCATCAACCGCATCTGGGGCTTGCCGTTCTACTACGTGGCGCAGCTGGTGCTGGCGTGGACCGTGATGGCCGCCTCTGGCGGGTGAGCAACGCTTGAAACTGGAGCTCGGTTCGGCCAGCGTGGGGCACCCTCTGGCCGCCCCGGGCCCACGCAAAGGAGTTCCCGTGACAAGGCTGCTGCCACTTCTGTTCGCGCTGGTTCTGGTCGGCTGCTCGGACGATCCCGGCAGCGGCCCTGTCCAGGGCGACGCCGGCGCCGACGTCGGCGACAACGCGGACACCACCGGCGACGCGCAGCCGGACACCGACCCCGCGGACACCGGCGACGCAGACGTTCCGGCCCCCGAAGACGGAGGGGACAGCGGCGACGACGCGGACACGGCGGACGCAGACGCGCGGGATGCCGGTGACGCGGAAGACGCAATGGACACGGGCGATGCGACAGACACCGGCGACACGACGGACAGCGGTGACGCGACCGACGCAGACGACGCAGGCGACGCAGGCGACGCGGACGTGGGCGAACCAGCGACGCCCGAAGTTGTCTGGTCCGAGAGGCGCGGGCTGTCGGTCGCCGGCAAGCGCGCGCTCGTTCTGCTGGACTCTCAAGACAGACCCGTGGTCATCGCGCCGCGCGGCGGCGTCACCGTGGTCGCGTACACCGCCGACGGCGCCGAGCGGTGGAGCCTTTCGCTGACCGCGACGCCCATCAACGACGCGGCCGCGGTCATCGGCCCCGACGACGTCGTGTATGTGTTCTTCGACTTCCGATCTCTGACCATCGACCGCCAGCGCATCGACGCCGCAGGCGGCTCGGACCTGGCGCTGCTTGCGATCTCGGGCGACGGCGCGCTGCTCTGGCACGAGATCTGGACCACCGAGGAGTCGGAGCGGGCCGTCGGGCTCGGCGTGGACGCGCAAGGTGGCCTGTACCTCGCCGGGGCCGGGGACAACGGGACCCTGGAGATCGGAGGCGCCAGGATCAGCGGTTGGCCGTCCCGCTTCGTGGGGTTCTGGGACCCGGCGCACTTTGTGGTGGCCCTGGACAGTGAGCGGCAGCAGCGCTGGACCAAGGTCTTCGGCTTGTTGGACGTGCAATTCACCGCGCTGACGACCGCCCCGGACGGCACCACGTACCTGGGCGTAAACCTCCGCACCGACATCGACTTTGGCAGCGGCCCCACGGGAACGCCGGACGACGGGACCGACCTTGGTTTCGCGGCGTTCGACGCCCAGGGGACCAACCTGTGGACGACGCGGCTTGCGGAGCCGGGGGGCGGGCAGGTCCTCAGCGTTGGCGTCGACGCTGACGGGCGCCTTCTGGCCACGGCCGCGCTCCTGGGCAACCGCATCACGTCCAGCAACGTCCCCAGCATCTCCAACCGCGCCGGCGGGACAATCCTGGCCTTTGACCATGAGGGCGTGGAGCGCTTTCGGGACACGTGGCCCGTGGGTTCTCTCTGGGTCGCGAGCCGCAACGACGGCGGCCCCCTGCTGTCCGGACACATCCTGTTCGACCCGGTCGACTTTGGGGGCGGACCGCTTCAGACCGCGGGAGAACACGACGCGGTCCTCGTGGGACTCGACGACGACGGCGGACACCTCTGGTCCCTGTCCGTGGGCACGCGCAACCGGGAGGTCTTCACGGGCGGGGCCGGCAGCGCCAGCGGCCGGTGGGCGGTCGGCGTCGGTGTCGCAACGGGCGGCCAGGCGCCCGATTATGGCGCGGGGCCTACGGAGGCCCTCTCCGACTTTGACGCCCTGATCATCGGGGTCCGCGCGCCGTAGCGCCAGCGCTTCAAGCAAACCGCCGGCGCAACAGCGAGGGCCCTCGCCGGCGGTCGGCACGCAGGCGAGCTCCCGCAGTCGAGTCGTCGCCGTGGAGCGCGGCCAACCCCATTCGAGGGCCGCTCCTCTCAGCGCGGTCCCATCGGCGCGAGCAATGGGGACAGCCAGCTGCGCAGCACACCCCGCAGATCCTCGGCCGAACGCTCGGGTCCCGGCTCCCACAACAGCGAGTGCATCAGGCGCAGCAAGAGCTCAGCGACGCGGTCAATCTCGTCGGGGTCCGCGCGCGCACCCAACCGGCGCAGCTCGTCCTGCACGAACTCGCTGGTCCAGAGCCCCACAAGATCAAAATCGTCGCC
>CALBXO010000162.1 GCA_937890335.1 uncultured Pseudomonadota bacterium
AACGGCGCCAACAACGGCGCCAACAACGGCGCCAACAACGGCGTGAACAACGGCGTGAACAACGGCGCCAACAACGGCGTGAACAACGGCGTGAACAACGGCGTGAACAACGGTACGCCGCCACAGATCTGCAGCGACATTGGCGCCGAAGATTGTTTCACCAACTACGACTGTCCCGAGACGATGCGCTGCGAGAACGTCAGCGAGGACGAGTTTGAGCTGCCCTGTTGCGTGGAGGGCGAGCGCGGCACCGGCGAGCTCGGTGTCACCTGCGAGCTCGGTGAGGAGTGCGCGTCGAGCCTGTGCATCGACGGGGGCGCCAACGGCGACCAGGGGCACTGTTCCGAGCCCTGCGAGTCCGATGAGGACTGCCACGAGAACCTCCCGCAATGCATCGAGATCTTTGGCGGCGAGGCCTACTGCTTCCCGGCGGGTGAGGGTTGATGCGCGCGACGTTTCTCGGACTGTGCCTGTTGGCGCTGGTCGGCTGCAGCGATGACGGCGGCGGAACCACGCCGGAGCCCGACAACAACGGGATTCCTGAGCCTGAGCTGACCACGACGACCGTCGGCCGCGACGGGGGCGTCGTCACGCTGGGCGAGGCCAGCCTGGTGATCCCGCCCGGCTCCCTGCTCGGCGAAATCGAGATTGGGATCGAGAAGCTCGAGCCGCCACCGCTCGATGTACTTCCCGGCTACCGCTACGTGGGCGATGCCTACGCGTTCACGCCCCACGGCACCCAATTCATCAAGCCCGTCATCGTGAAGGTGCCGTACACCGTGGCCGAGGAAGACCGCCTGGCGATCCTACGGCTGGACGACGAGGAGGACCGCTCCTGGGACGTTCTGGAGGGCGGCGAGTTCCGCGACAACACCGCCTCCTACCAGACCCAACGGCTGAGCATCTTTGTCGCCGCGCAGGAGGACCCCTGCACAGAGGACACCGCGCCGACCTGGTACAAGGACGCCGACGGCGACGGCTTCGGCACCGACGACGACACCGAGGTCTCCTGCACCCGCCCGGCAGGGTACGCGGGCAAAGGCGGCGACTGCGACGACTCCAGCAGCCGCTACAACCCCGGCGCTGTCGAGGACGACTGCACGGACGACGTCGACTACAATTGCGATGGCAGCAGCGCGTTCGAAGACTTTGACGACGACGGCACCCCGGCCTGCGAAGACTGCAACGACCAGCTCGCCGACATCGGCGCGTGCCCCAATGGCACCACCTGCGTGGACGGCGGCTGCGAGTAATCGCGGGGCGCGGACTGGGTGCCGTGCAGGCGTGCTTCCGCCATGACCCGGTCGCACGGGCAACGGTCAGACTCCGCACTCCCACCACGGAGGCAACCATGGCCCGCTCCAGCACGCCCCCGCTTGACGAAGGACAGCCGTTTCCCACGTTCGGGTTTGGTACCGTGGCCCACGGCCACGTGGTCTTGCCCGGTCACTTCCAGGACACTTGGGGTGTGCTCCTGCTCTACCGAGGGCATTGGTGCGGGTATTGCCGCCGGCAGTTGGCGGAGTTTGAGGCAGCGTTGGACCAGCTGGCAGCCGAGAGGGTCCGGGTGGTCGCAGCGTCGGCCGACGCCCTCGAACATGCGACCACGACGGCGCAGGCGCTGAGGTTCCCTGTTGGGTTTGGGCTCAGCCCGGAAGGGACCTCCGCGGCCCTCGGGACCTTCCGCGAGCCAGCGTACGAGAGCATCGGAGCCACGGGCTACCTCGTACGCCCAACCGGGTACGTGGCGGTCGCAACGTACAGCACGGGCCCCATTGGCCGCCTCACACCGGCTGATGTCATCGGCTGTGTGCGCTACTACGACCGGGTGGCGGCCGGGGCGCCGTGACCGTGTCGGCTGGTCCGGGCGGTGGCGTGGCTGAACTCGAGCAGGAGATTCGGTTCGTGGTCGGCGTGCCGTGGACCGTCGTTGCAAAAACGCGGAAACTGCTCGTATCGTCGGGCTCACCGGGGTAGCTGGCCGATGAACCGAGGTGGTTCGACGCTTGCCGGGGCACCCGCTCCGACCCGGCCATCACGGGACAGCCCGGACTCGCCAGGGAGGCGAATGATCCATCGACAAGCAGTGGCCTGCGCCGCCTCCACTCCAATCTGGGACCCGCCCAGTGTTTCGCGGTGATGGACCGCATCCTGCGCGGCATCGCGATCTACAAGGACCCGCGCATCCTTGGCATCCTGGCGCTCGGGTTCTCCAGCGGGTTTCCGTACCTCCTCAAGTTCTCGACGTTGAGTTTCTGGCTGCTCGAGGAGGGGATCAACATCCGCTCCGTGGCCATCTTTGCCTCCACGGGCACCCCGTACGCGCTGAAATTCCTGTGGGCGCCGTTCCTGGACCGGGTCCCGCTGCCGTTTCTGACGCGCATCTATGGCCTGCGCCGCTCCTGGCTCGTGCTGATGCAACTGGCGCTGATGGCCGCCATGCTCGGGGTCGCCTATGCCGATCCAGGAGAGGACCTGTGGGCCACCGGCGTGGCTGTGATGATCATGGCGACGCTGTCGGCGAGCCAGGATGTGGTCATCGACGCGTACCGGGTGGAGCTGCTCGCGGAGGATGAGCAGGGGGCCGGGGCTGCGGCGATTGTGTTTGGTTACCGGCTCGGCATGCTCGTGGCCGGCGCGGGTGCGCTCTACATCGCCGCGTTTGTCTCCAGTTGGGGGCTGACCTACCTGCTGATGGCGCCGTTCATGGCCGTGGGGCTGGCCGCGACGCTGCTGCTGCCCGAGCCGGAACTCGACCGCGCGGTGGCCGGTGTTACCGGTATGGCCAAACTCGCCCGGGAGTCCCTGGACGCCGTGGTGGGACCGTTCCGCGACATGATGCAGCGGCCCGGCTGGGTGCTCTTTCTGCTGTTCATCATGCTCTACAGCATCGCCGATCGGCTGGCGGCGACCATGACCAACCCCTTCTTGTGGTCCATGGGGTTTGAGAACATCGAGATCGCCAACATCGCCAAGACCTACGGCCTGGTCGCGACGCTGATTGGCACCGCCGTGGGCGGGGCGCTCGTGCGCAGTGTGGGCATCGTGAAGGCGCTGTGGGTGGGCGGATTCATCATGATGGCCTCCAACCTGATGTTCTGCGCGCAGGCGCTCGCCGGGCACGACACCACGGTCCTCATCGCAACCATCGGCATCGAGAAGATCAGCGGCGGGGTGGGGAGCACCGCAGCGGTCGCCTACCTTAGCGCACTTTGCAACAAGCGCTACACCGCCACGCAATACGCGCTCCTGTCCGCCCTGGCGGGGGTCCTGAGCACAGTGTTGTCCACGGGCACAGGCTGGGTGGTGGACGTGATGAGCCAGCTGGGGCTGCTGCTCATCTCCCTGCGGCACTTTGGCGTCGGTGGCATCCCAGACTTTGTCCACAGCCTCGGCTGGATCGGCTTCTTCTCGCTCACGGCATTGGCCGCGCTGCCGGGTCTGGCGGTGTTGTTCGTCCTCTCCCGCAGGGGCTGGACCGGATTGCCGGACTCGCAACCCGCCGCCTGAGAGGCCGGCCGGCATTCGCTGACCGGCCTGTGACCGCCAGGCACGCTGTCGGAATTCTCGGAACATCTCGTGATTTTGACTCTCTCTACAAAGGGCCGATACGGGAGTGATGGTGAATCCACAAGGGGATGCTGGGGTCCGGGCGCCGGCGGGTTTCCGGAATGTTGCTCTGGTGGGAACCGGGGCGACCAGCCGCGTGTACCGCGCGGTTGCATCAGACACCGGCCAACCGCGCGCGCTAAAGCGTCTCAACCGCCACCTGGTTCGCTCGCAGGACGCGCTGGCGCGGCTGCGCAGGGAGCTGGAGCTGCTGCGGAAGCTCCGCCATCCCGGCATCGTCTCCGTGTACGACGTGTTCCGGTGGGATGGCGACCCGACTCTCGTGATGGACTTTGTCGAGGGCGCCGACCTTGAGGCGGTGGTGGCGGAGGCGGGCCGCCTTGCGCCCGCAGAGGTGGAGCGGATCGCGCGGTCCCTCTTTGACATCCTGGGCGCGACCCACGCGGCGGGCATCGTGCACCGGGACATCAAGCCGCAGAACGTGCGGCTGGGCTCCGACGGGCGCGTCTTCCTGCTGGACTTTGGGTCCGCACGCCTGGACGCTGCGTCGCAGCTCACTGCCACCGGCACGACCGTCGGCACGCCAGACTACATGGCCCCGGAGCTCTTTGCGGGCTCTGCGTACGACCCACGCGTGGACATCTACGGTGTGGGGGCGACACTGTACGAGGCGCTCACTGGCGCCCCGCCGCAGTCCGCCGACAGCCTGGCCGCCCTGACGTGGCTGCGACAGACCGAGGATGTGCGGCCGGTCTACCTCAAGGCGCCCGATACCCCGGCGCCTCTGGCACAAGTGGTGGATCGGTGTCTGGCCCGCGAGCCTGGGGCCCGGTACGCGTCGGCCTCGCATGCCGTGTGGGCGCTGGACAACCCGGCGGTGGAGCGGGCGTTCGCGCTGCACCGGTCGCGCTATCCACCCTGCGTCGAGTGCGACGCCCCGCTGCCGCCGACGTTGCGCAATTGTCCGAGCTGCGGGCGCGCTGGCGCGTTCTCGTTTGCACCGGGCGTCCACCACGTCGAGGTGGCCGGCCTGTCGGACCCCGCGCCATTCCTGCGCTGGGTGACCGGACGCTTCCCGGAGCTTCTGTCCGACCGCGCACGGATGATGGAGTGGTGCGCGGCCCTGTCTACGGGCGGACGACGCTACCTCGCCTTCGTCTCGAAAGAAGATGCGGACGCGGAGGTAGCTCGACTGGCGGACGTTGGGGTCAGCGCAAGGTCCTTCCCGCAGCCTGTTGTGTCCCTGGTTGTGACGGTGGTTGCGGTCGCGCTGGTGTTGCACGGCCTCTCCTGGTTGCCCAACACCCTACTGGCCTCGGTGCTCTGCCTCGCGGTCGGTGCGAACTATTTTCTGACCGCGCTCTCGCGATACATCGGCAGCCGCGGGTCCCTGCTCGGCATGGGATGGATGGGCGCGTGGATCGGGGGTGGGGAATGGATCGCGATGGCGGCTGTCAGCGTGGCCTGGATGCTTCCCAAACGCTGGATGCCACAGGGTGACGCGTGGAGTTGGCTGACCTTCCCATGGAGAGTCCCGATTGAGATCCCACTCGACCCCGGGCTTGCCATCGCGGGCATCGCGCTGCCCGTGATGTTCGCTGCCATCCCTGCGACGTTTCTGGTTGCGAGGTTGCGCGGCAGCCGGCTGTACAGTGCCTCGTCGCCGCAGCCAAGTGTGCGGGTAGCGAGTTTGTTTGGGCAGATGCCTGAACGCAAGAGGCGCTCGGGGTCGCTGGTTCGCACCGGGGGCATGGCCCTGCTCATTGTGTTCGTGCTCACCCTGGAGGCGATGGGCGGGGGCGCGCTGGTGGGTCCGTTCTACAACGCCAGACCAGAGATCAATCCGGTATCAGAATGGGTCGAGAGGCTGGGACGTGACCCACTCACCGAGGACAGTGATTTCGCCCCGGTCGCGTCGGTCGCGTCCGGCGCGGGTTCGGCGAGCGAGTCGGAGATCTCCGGGCCAGTGGATCTGCGCTCAGGTTTGGCCGTCGAACCCCAGACCGAGGTCGAAAATGAAGCCAAGAGCGCGTCCGTGGAGCAACCCGCAGGCGCCCAGTCCTGGCTGCTGCATCGAACGTCGTTCTGGTGGCTGTTGAACCTTGTACCGCTGTTGGTCTGTCTCGGCCTTGGAGTGCGCGCCTATCTGCGGCGACGCAGGGTTGCCGTGGAGGCGCGCGCACTCTCCTCGGAGGTCGGCGAGCTGTGGGGACCCGATCCCCCCACGGGCCGAGAGGAGGGTAGCGAGGACTGGGGGCCACCCGACGCCGACGGCTTTGTGCGGGCGGCGCTCGTGCGCACGCGACGCCTGTCGGCCTACCTTCCGCCCAGGCTCATGGACGAGGTGACGGCAGATCTCGATGGCTCGGCCCGGGGGTCCAGCCACGACGACAGCCTGTTGGCACAATGTGTTCTTGAGACCGACGACGAGCAGCTCGCGCGGTTCCGGTTTCTGTCCCTGGAGGGGGAGCTGGAGGCCGAGGCCGCCCAGGCATGGTGGGAGGCGCAGGCGTGACCGAGTTGGGTTTCAACCTGCTGCCCTCGGGCGCACGGGTCGCGGAACGGTACCGGGTGGTGTCCCTGCTGGGCGAGGGCGCCTACGCCGCCGTCTACCTGGCGCAGGATGAGAAGCTGGGCGTGGACGTGGCGCTCAAGGTCCTGGACCCGCTCCGCAGCGCAGACCCGGTGGGCCGCGGCCGGTTTGAGCGCGAGTACCAGATCCTCTCCCAGCTCGATCACCCGAACGTCGCGCGGAGCTACGCGGTGGAGCACACCGATGGCCTGGACGTGCTCGTGATGGAGTACGTGGAGGGCCCCACGCTGGAGGCGCGGCTCGAGTTGGGTCGCATGGAGGTCGCCGAGGCCCGCGCGGTGGGGGTGCAGCTGGCCGATGCCATGTGCGCCTGTCACGCCCAGGGCATCCTGCACCGCGACCTGAAGCCCGCCAATGTGGTCCTCCACCCGACCCGTGGGGCGGTGATCCTCGATTTTGGTGTGGCTTGGTTCAGCACGGCGATGAACCTCACCCGCACCGGAGCGGTGGTCGGGTCGCCGCAGTACATGGCCCCGGAGATTTTTGCGTCGTCGGTGAGCGATGAGCGTGCCGATGTCTTCAGTCTCGGTGTCTGCCTGTTTGAGATGCTGTGCGGGTACGCGCCCGCCGTGGGAGCCAGCGTGGCCGAGTTGGCCACGAACACCTTGGGCCAGCACACTCCGCGGGTCGCCTCGGTGCGTCCTGGGATGGATCCGGGCATGGACGACATCGTCGCCAAGGCGTTGGAGCCCAACCCGCGCGACAGGTTCGCGACGGCGGACGAGCTGCGCGATGCGCTGCGCAGAAACATGGTGCGACGCACGGCGGCGCAACGGACGAGCCTGACCTGCGACCGCTGCACGACGCCCTGCATCATCGACGTGCCCTTCTGTCCGGGATGCGGCGCGCGCGTCGCGTGGACGTTGGAGGCCGGGCCCTACGCCGTGCAGATCGTTGAGGTGAAGGAGCCAGGCGCGTTTGCCCGGTGGCTGTCTCGGCGTCACTCCGAGCTGACGCGTCGGTCGGTTGCTGGAGCGACGAGCCGGCTGCGGCACCTCCCAGCGCCCCTGGCCGTGGGGGTGTCTGAGCGCAGCGCGCACCGCTTGGCGGCGGAGGCGGCGGACGTGGGCGCCAAGGTGGAGATCGTGCGGGCCTGGGGATTTGTGGGCGCGCGGGTGGAGGGGTCCGCCGCGACTGCCATGGAGACGTGCGTCGCGATGTTCTTCCACCTGGTGGTCACGCTCGCTCTGATGGTGTTGGCGGCGTGGGCCGGAGCGGGCTGGATCGCGGTCGCTGTGACACCGCTTGTGGGAGCGCTGCTGGGCGTTGTGGCTCTGCAGCCCTACATCCGGCTCGCGCTCTTGCGCCTACCGCGCGCGCAGGTCGAGGACGAGCGGGCGGATTGGACCGGGCCCCTGCGCGCCAGTCTGGGTACGCTGGAGAAGCCGCGAGCGAGGGCGTTGGCGGCGGCGGCCGTCACCCGAGCGTCCTCAATGCTGACCGGAGCCAGGGCTCCCAGCGCAGAGGCGCAGGCCGCGTTGTTTGACGCTGTCGATGCGGCGAAACGTGCAGACATTCACCTGCGTCTGTTGATGGCGCGGCCGCGTTCCCGGTTGGCCGCAGAACTTGTGGTCGCGCAACGTCAGGCTGAGGGGGGCAGCGCGGAGGCGCGACTCCGGGTGAACGCACTGGAGGAGGAAAAGGAGAGGCTCCTCGCCGCCTCCATCGCGCATGATCTGGAGACGCGGCGCGCGTTGGCGGCGTGTACCGAGATCAGCGCTGTGCTTGACCTGGTGGCTCCGTCTCCACACCCCGTCTGAAGGGGCCGGACCGCGCATGCTGGGTCGGAGCCGCCCTCGCGATCGTCCGGTCAGCTCTGGCTTTCGCTGTCGTCGCTCTCTTCCAGGTCGCCCCAGGAGGCCGCGTCGGGAAGATCCATCGCGCTGAACGCATCGGCTGGGGCATCCAGACTGACGGATGTCTCCGGCGCGGCGGGCTCGGCTGGCGCGGCAGCGGCTGGCGCAGCGGGTTCCGGCGGTGCGGCTACCGCGGCTGGTGCCACTGCCGCGGCTGCGGCCGCAGGGGTCGGCGAAGGAGCGGGCTCCGGCGCGGTCTTTTTGGCCTTTTGTCCGGCCAACTCCACCAGGAACGACTGGCTGATGCCGTCCGGGACCATCGCGCGGTACTCCGGGTCGTAGAGGTGGCACTTGACCAGGTGCCCGTTGTCCACGTCCAGCAGCTTGGGCTCCACCGTGTCGCACGGCTTGAAGCGTGCGGGGCAGCGGGTGTGGAAGCGGCAGCCGCTCGGCGGGTTGATGGGCGTCGGCACGTCACCGGTGAGGATGATGCGCTTCTTCTTCTTGCCGGGCACCGGGTGCGGAATGGCGCTGAGCAGCGCCTGCGCGTACGGGTGCAGCGTGTTCTCGTACAGTGCCTCGCACTCGCTCAGCTCCACCACCTGGCCCAGGTACATGACGGCCACGCGATCGCTGATGTGCTTCACGACGCTCAGGTCGTGGGCGATGAACATATAGCTGAGATTGTACTCCGCCTGGAGCTCCTCGAGCAGGTTGATGATCTGCGCCTGGACCGACACGTCCAAGGCGCTGACCGCCTCGTCGCAGACGATGAGGTCCGGGTTGAGTGCCACGGCGCGGGCGATGCCGATGCGCTGGCGCTGGCCGCCGGAGAACTCGTGGGGGTAGCGGTTGATGTAGCTGGGCTGCAGGCCGACGCGGACCAGAAGGTCCTTGATGCGGTCCCGGCGCTCGGACTCGGCCACGAGGCCGTGGTACATCATCGCGTCCCCAATGAGCGAGTCCACGGTCATGCGCGGGTTCAGGCTCGAGTACGGGTCCTGGAAGATGATCTGCATCTTGGGCCGCAGCTTGCGCAGCGGCTCTCGGGCGAGATCAAAGATGTTCTGTCCGTCGAATTCGGCGCTGCCGGCGGTGGGCTCGATGAGCCGGAGGATCGTTCGGCCCACCGTGGTCTTGCCGCACCCCGACTCGCCCACGATCCCCAAGGTCTCGTTGCGACCGATGGTGAAGCTCACGTCATCTACGGCTTTGACATGTCCCACAGTCCGGCCAAACAGGCCGCGTTTGATGGGGAAGTACTTCTTGAGGTTATCGACCTTGAGCAGCGGCCGGTTCGTGGCGCTCATTTTGCCCCCACTTCGGCCAGCGCCTCGGCGGTGCGGATCTCCACGGTGCCGCCGCCCTTGTACGGGCCGGTGCGCTCCTTGGTCTCCGCGATGACCTCGTCCGTGTAGTGACACGCGACAAAGTGGCCGGGGTGGATCTCGCGGTTGGGGGGCAGCTCGCAGCACTTCTCCGTGGCGAAGTCGCAGCGGCTCCGGAACCGGCAGCCCGTGGGGAACTCCAGCGGGCTGGGCACCAGCCCCTCGATGGTCTCGAGCTTCTCGCTGCGACCGGCGATGTCCGGCAGCGAGCGGAACAGGGCCCGCGTGTAGGGGTGCGACGGACGCTCAAACAGCGTGTACACGTCCGCCTGCTCCGCGATCTGGCCGGCGTACATGACGACCACGTGGTCGCAGGTCTCCGCGACGACGCCCAGGTCGTGGGTGATGAGCAGCACGCTCATGCCGGTCTCTTCCTGGAGCCGGTTGATGAGGTCCAGGATCTGCGCTTGGATGGTGACGTCGAGCGCGGTGGTGGGCTCGTCCGCGATGAGCAGCTTGGGGTTGCACGCCAGCGCCATGGCGATCATGACGCGCTGCTTCATGCCGCCCGACATCTGGTGCGGGTACTCGTTGACGCGCTGCTCGGGGGACGGGATGCCGACCTTGCGGAGCATCTCGACGGAGATCTCGTGTGCCTCTTCGGGCTCCTTGCCCTGGTGCAGCATGATGGCCTCCGAGATCTGATTCCCGACCGTGTAGACGGGGTTCAGGGAGGTCATCGGCTCCTGGAAGATGACGGAGATGTCGTTCCCTCGAATCCGGCGGAGGCCGTCGTCGTCGAGCTTCGCCAGGTCCTCGCCGTCAAACATGATCTCCCCGGCGACGATGCGTCCCGGGGGTTTGGGGATGAGGCCGATGATGGACATGGCGGTGACGGACTTGCCGCAGCCGGACTCGCCGACGACGCCGAGCGTCTCACCTTTGAGGATGGAGTAGCTGACGCCATCCACGGAGCGCACGGCGCCCTGGTCGGTCAGGAACCACGTGCGTAGGTCCTTGAGCTCAAGCAGGCGCCTGGACGGCTCGCCGCGGGCACCACCGGTTGTCGCTTTTGAGGCGCTCGCCATGAACTACCTGCGCAGCTTCGGGTCGAGGGCGTCACGCAGACCCTCGCCGACAAGGTTGAGGAGGCTGACGGTGATGAAGATCGCGAAGCCTGGCGCCAGGATCATGATCAGCTCACCGTTCTGCTTTCCGATGTTCAGGGTCTCGCCCCAGCTGGGTGCGGACGCGTCGCCCAGGCCCAGGAAGCTCAGCGTCGCCTCGATGAGGATGCAGACCGCCACGCCGAATGTGGCGTTGACGAGCACCGGGCTCAGCGCATTGGGGAGCACGTGCCGGAAGATGACTCGCCACTGGGGCACGCCACTGGCGACGGCCGCCGCGACAAAGTCCTCGCCGCGCAGCTTCAAGAACTCGCCGCGCACAAGGCGTGCCGGTCCCGTCCAACGCACCACGCCTATGATGAGCATGACATGCCATATCGTTGGGTCGTCCACGAAGGCCACGAGGGTCATGATCAGGAGCAGGGTGGGGAAGCAGCGCATGATCTCGATCAAGCGCAGCACGGCCATATCGACCTTACCGGCGAAGAAGCCGGCGAGCGCGCCGAGAATGACGCCGATGAAGAGGTAGATGGAGACCGCCACGACGCCGATGGTCAGGGCGATGCGCGTCCCGTAGATCATGCGGGCGAAGACATCGCGCCCGCGGTTGTCCGTGCCGAGCAGGTGGTTGCCGCCGGCGTCTACGAGGACCTCCGACAGCTCCGCGTTGCGGAATGACTGCGCCACGGGCGGGAAGATCGCGGAGGGAATCTGCGTCGCCTCCTTGCCCGTGACCTTGGCCAGCTCCGACTGCGCCACGCCCTGCGCGTAGATGTCGCGGTAGTCCACAAACGGGTAGCTGGACGGATTCAGGCTGACGACGACAGTGACCACGACAAGCAACACCAGCCAGGTGCCCACCAGACGCCTCCACAGCTTGGAGCGGATCTTGACGGGGTTGCCCTTGGCCATCCGCGCGATGACGAACCCGGACAGGATGGCCAGCGGCGACGCGACGAGCAGGATGTTGAAGAAGACGTCGATCCCGTTCTCGAACAGGAGGCGGTCGAACAGTGACCAGAACCACGGGAACTCGGTGACCGAGACGCCTTCTGCGTTGGCGTAGCTGATGTAGAACGGACGCTCGAGCACGATCACGGGCGCGTAGATGGCGAGCGCTACCAGGCCGATGGTGGCCCAGAAGCCGCCGTACGCGAGCTTGTTCTTCTTGAACTGGCCCCAGACGATGGACCAGTAGGTCACCTCGTCTATGGCGTCGATGGGGACGCCGCCGTCTTGTTGTGAATCCACCTCGACCCCCTATTTGAAGCTGATGCGTGGGTCGACCAACGCATAACTGAGGTCGCTGATCAGGAGGCCGAGCAGAGTCAGCGCGCTCTGGATCAAGAAGATGCCCATCACCGCGTTGTAGTCGCGCAGCGTGATGGACTCGAACAGGTACAGACCCAGGCCGGGGATACCAAAGATGATCTCGATGACGATGGAGCCGCCGATGAGCGACGGCAGCACGCTGCCGAGCAGCGTCAGAATGGGAATCATTCCGTTGCGCACGGCGTGCTTGATGATCACGACGCCCTCGCTCAGGCCCTTGGCCCGCGCAGTGCGGATGTAGTCGGCGCGGATGACGTCCAGCAGTCCGCTGCGCGCGTAGCGACTCAGCGCGGCCAGGCCACCGTAGGTCAGGCAGAACACGGGCAGGACCAGGTGGTACGCGATGTCCACCAGGTGCTCCAGGGTCGTGAACTCGGCCGCGGCCTGCGGTGACTCAAAGCGTCCGGTGGGGAACATGTTCACGGAATCAAACAGCACTACCTGCACGATGGTCGAGACGGACGCGAAGATGATAAGCGCCACGATGCCGGTGCCGAGGATGCGCCAGGGGCCGCGCCGCTCGGGATTCTTGATCATTTTGTGGGCGCTGAACGCCACGTAGAACAGCGTCACCGCCAGGATGATGCACTGGCCGACCGTCACGCCGGTCTGGGTGACCTCCGCGCCGGTGGCGGCGAGCTCCTGTGGCGTGGGCAAGCCTGGCCATAACTGCCAGTCTGGTCCGACTGTGAGCCAGTGCAGCAGCAGCACGCCCACAAAGAAGCTGGGGAGCGAATAGAGGGCGAACAGGACGACCGTGAGCACCTTGTCCGCGAAGGTATCCTTCTTGACCGCCGAGAAGACACCCAGCGGTACCGCGATGAGGTAGATGAGCAGGACCGTCCCGAAGCTCAACGTCAGCGAGTATTTGAGCTTGCCGACGATCTTCTCGAGGATCGGCTTGCGGTCCAGGCTGCTGACGCCGAGGTTCGGCGGCCAGCTGGCCAGGTTGTCCCAGTAGCGGAAGAAGCGCGTGTCGACGACGGTCTTGGCGGCGGTCTGACCGCCCGACAGCTCGTAGCGCCCCTTGTGTTTGGTGTACCAGGTGTCCCAATTGGCCATCACCGCGGCCTTCTCCTCGGCCGTGGCGTCCTGCTCGTAGCGCCAGGTGAAGACGAGCGTGTTCTCCTGATCGACCTCGCGGTTGAACTGCTTGGTCTCGTCGGAGAGCTTGCCGGTGTCGAACTCACCGACCAGCTTGCGCTTGGAATTTACGGCCAGGCGTTGGACCGCGTACCAGCGGTACCGCTCGTCCGGGTGCGTCTTGGCGATGGAGTAGAGGTGGGCGACGATGTCGTTGCCCAGGTCCTCAATCTCGTCCTGGGTTCGGACCACATCGCCGATGGGCGGCTTGACGCGGCAGTCGGCGCCGTCGGCGGGCTCGCAGGCCTCCTTGGCGTTGGGGTGCGTGAAGTCCAGGTACACCGACATCAAGGCGATGACATCGTCCTCGGACATGGCCCAGCGCGTGTTGAGCAGGATGGGCTTGTCGAGGTTGAACTGCTCCTTGAAGATCCGGTAGCCCTCGTTGGCGTTCGCACTCTCGGCGGTGCTACGGATCCCCTGCTGGCCGGCTTGTCCCGGTCTGCCAGGGGCAAAGTTCAGCACCAGAAAAATGATCAGAGACACGACGAAGAACGTCGGGATCATGATCAGCAGGCGCTTGACCGTGTAGGTGAACATGCGGGAGGGCCCTGCCTACTTCTCTTTGATCCAGCCAAGCCGGTGCAGCGCGTGCGGGCGGGGCTTTTGAATCTTGAAGTTCTGGTACCGCTCATTGGTGACGAACACCGTGGTGGGTACCGAGAAGAAGGTGTACGGCTGCTCCTCGTGCATGATCGCGTGGAATCGGTGGAACAGCTTGGTGCGCTCGGCCGGATCAAAGGTCTTGCGGCCTGTGTCGATGATCTCGTCGGCCTCGGCGTTCTTGAACGAGATGAAGTTGGAGGCCTTGGGCGCGTCGGCCTGGCTGGAGTGCCACAGCTGGTGCGGGTCCGGCTCCCAGTCCAGGCCCCAGCCGCCGGTGAACGCCTCAAAGTCCTTGTCCTCCATGCGCTTCTGCATGATGGGCCAGTCCAGCGGCGTGACGTTGAGGACGACGCCAATCTTGACCAGGTCCTCTTTGTAGATGTCGGCCAGCGCCTTGTACTCGGCGGAGTTGTTGTAGATGTAGAGTCGGAACTCGAATTTGGTCTTCTTGCCGCCGATGACCTTGTCACGGATGCCGTCACCGTCGCTGTCTACCCAGCCAGCCTCCTCCAGCAGGGCCTTGGCCTTGTTCAGGTCGAACGGGTACGGCTCGATGCTCTTGTCGTAGGCCGGTGACGAGTAGAAGAAGCCGCTGGTCACGACTTTGCCGAGACCCACCCAGACCTCGGAGAGGATGCGTTCGCGGTCAAACGCGTGGGTCATCGCCGTGCGGACGCGCTTGTCCTTGAACAGCTCGCTCTTCTGGTTCCAGCCGATGTAGCGGTAGGCCAGCCGGAGGAATTTGGTGATGGTGTAGCGGCCGTTCTTGAACGGCGAGTCGTCCTCACCCTCAAGGATCTCCTGGCGGTATTGGGTGGGGGTCATGGAGAAGAAGTCCACCTCGTTCTTCTTGAACATCAGGAGGCGGCGGTCGTTGTCCTTGACGACGTAGATGTTGATCTTGTCGATGGCCACGCGGCCGCCGAAGTAGTCCGGGAAGCGCTCCAGCTTGACGTACTCGCCGGGCTTGGCCTCGACGAAGCGGTAGGGACCGATGCCGATGGCGCGGTCGTTGTACCAGTGGCTGTTGAACTTCACGCCGATGATCTCGGGGGAGTAGGCGTTGCCATCCTCGTCATAGGCGTAGAGCCACCGCGGGACCGGGAAGATCTCCAGGGAGTAGGCCTTGGACTGGTAGGTCTTCTTGTTCCAGTGAAGCTTGAACTCGTAGTCGTTGATGATCTCGATGCGGTCGAAGTCGTCCTTGTAGTAGCCACGCTTGGACGCCGCGCCCTGCACCTTGTCGTCCAGCAGCATCTCAAAGAAGAACTTGAAGTCGTCGCTCGTCAGCTCGTGGTCTTTGTCCAACCACTTGTAGCGCGGGTTGGAGAAGTCCACGGCGGGCTTGTGCCATTTGACGCCCTTGCGCAGCTTGACGTGGTAGGTCTTGAAGTCGTCGCTGACGATGACGCTTTGGGCCAGGTCTGCGTGCCACTTATTGGGGTCGGCGTAGCTGCGACGCGCGAGCAATCCGTGCACGAGCACGTCCTGGACGGCGCTCACGTCGGTGCTGCTCTCCACCAGGAAGTTCCAACCCTTGAAGTCGGACCCTGCCGGGATGTTGAGCGTTCCGCCGGGGACGGCGTCCGGTGCCATCAGGGGGGTGGGGTCCACGGAGACCAGCTGGCCCTTGGCGTCCGGGTCTTCCACGGTCAGTTTGACCGCGCCCGAATTGTCGCCACCGGCGTTCGCGGTCGTCCCGCCTCCGCCGTTGCCCACAGACACGCCCTTCTTGAGCCGGTCCTGGATGTCCGCCAGGTCCTTCTGGTTCTTGTCGACCTTCTGGCGAATCTCCAGCGTGGTCGCCTCGATGGAGTTGAACTGAACGACGTTGATCACGATCGCGATGAGCAGAGCCAGCATCAAGCCGGCCGTCATCAGCTGAACAGTGAGGTTCCTCGACATGGGATGCCCTTGGAAGGGTTAACGGCTTCGATGCCGATGGTCACGGGGTTTATATGAAAACGCGGCGTAGGTTATGTCGAAGTCCACCCGCCAGTCAACCGGTCCGATGCCGATAGTTGCGGGCAGGCCCCTGCATTTCATATAGTGCGCGCGCTGTAACGAGGGTTGGATGATGATGCGGATTGCACTGGTTGGACTGCTCGCGCTCACGTGCGCATGTGCGGATATAGAAGAGAAGGGCGGCGAGGCCGACGTGGGTGCCTGGCCCGGCGACGACGCCGGCGGTGTTCCGGACAGCACCGCGCAGGTGGAGCCCGACACTCGGCCGCAGGACACAGGTGGCGCGGACGCGCGCGAGCCCGACGTATCCGACGAGCCGGACGCGCCCGACGAGCCGGACGTGCCCGACGAGCCCGATGTGCCCGACGAGCCCGATGTGCCGGAGGGGCCCGTGCCCAATGAAGGCTGGATTGGTGGGCCGTGCGACGGCGTGTCGGATTGCACCTACGACGACGCCATCTGCCTCACCGACGAGCAGGGCTTCCCGGGAGGGACGTGCACCCAGGAATGCGATCGGTTCTGCCCCGACAGGGACGGCATGAACAGCGTCACGTTCTGTGTGGACACCACCGCCGGTGACGGCCTGTGCGTGTCCCGCTGCGACCACGACCTGTACCCGGATGGCGGCTGCCGCGAGGGCTATCGCTGCCGGATTCTGCCGCGCTCCGGCGACCCGGGCACCTCCCAGGGCGCCTGTGTCCCGGACGACGGCACTGGGCCGGACCCGGACTCCGATTGTCTGGCGGCCATCGACGACGCCGGCGTCATCTGGACGCAGTGGGACTATTCGGTCCAATCCGACGGCAACCTGCGCTGCGACGTGCCGGACCCCGTGCGCGTGCAGAGCCCGATTGGCGGCGTCTCCTACCGGTATGTGAGCAACGACACCCCCACGACCATGTCCATGGGCTGCCCGCTGGCGCGTGCCCTCGTGCGGCTCAGCGCCGACCTGCGCGAGTACGACATCGCGCAGGTCATCCACATCGGTACCTTCAACTGCCGTCGCATCTCCGGCACAAACACCCTGTCGCAGCACGGCTATGGCCTGGCCATCGACATCTACGGCGTCGTGGACAGCCAGGGTCAGGACTACATCCTCGAGAGGGACTGGGAGCACGACACGGACAACCCGCAGACCGAGAAGGGGCGCTTCCTCTACGAGCTGGCCCAGCGGATGTACCAGGACCGGATCTTCAACATCATCCTGACGCCGAACTTCAACTCGGCGCACGACAACCACTTCCACGTCGACCTGACGGAGGGCTCACACTTCATCGGCTACGGTGGATCGAGCAGCTACATCGGACCCAACGAGGGCCATTGACCGGCGCGTCCGGTCAGGGCTCGCCTGCGCGGTCTCGCTTTCGCCACAGAGACACAAAACTCTGGGTCTGCTGGTTGTAGCGGTCGTGGATGCGGACCACGCGTGGAAGCGGGTCGATGATGGCGACGGCGTCGTAGTCGAGCTTGAGGTCCGGGCAGACCTTTCCTCCGAGCATGTCCTTGATGAGCAGCTTGTCGGGGCGTCGCACGTGCGGCACCGCAGCCGCCAGCCGGTTGGCCCGCGGCGTGACCGCGGCGTCCCAGCAAAACGACGACGTGATCAAGAGCAGGCCACCGGGCGCCAGGAGCCGGTCCAGCACCCGCAGCAGCCGCAGGGGTTCGGACAAGGATTCGAGGAGGTCCACGGCGACGACCAGGCCGAAGATGCCGGGCGCAAACGGGGGATCGAGCGCGTCTGCGCAGACGATCTGGATGAGGTCGGACGCTCGCTTGAGGGCCCTGGGCAAGCTTACGTCCACCGGCGTGTGCCACCGGTCCGCGGAGGCGCGCAGGAGGAACGGGTGTGAGTCGGTCTGCGGGTCCACCATCTGCGCGAGCATTCGCAGCTGCGCCGCGTCGTTGTCGAGCGCGACGACGGTGGGGTAGTTGAAGGGCATCGTCTCGTTGGCGGCGTCGGGCTCGTCTTCTTCTCGCCGCATCAACCGGGTGACGAGCTCGAGGGCCTCGCGGCCCGGGCCACAGCCTGCCACGAGGGCAGTGCAGTCTTCCGGAAGCTCCGCCTCGTCCAGTATCGCCAGCGCGCGTTGGGCGAACGGCGCCGGGTGGGCGCCGTCCGGCAGCCATTGGTTGCCCAGGTAGTCGTGGTAGTGGCTCCAGCCCCACGTGGACTGGGCCCCCAGCACGTCCAGGAGCGGGGAGTCAGGCTCCAGCGTGGCGAGCATCATGCCGAGGGCGGGCAGTGGGATGCCCGCGGGCATCTCGAGCAGGCGGCTCAGGGCGTCGCCGGGCTGACGCAATACCATCGGGAACGGCTCGCGCAGAAACCTGCCCTGGCAGCTCGGGTTGCTGCATCGGAGCAGCCCCGGACGCCGGACGAATCGCCAGGAGCGGTATTTGCCTTCGTGAGTTCCCCGGCAGAGGGGGCAGACGAGCGAAACTGGCACGTCAGTGCGCTGGCTCCTAATTGAGGTTGATCTGGGGAGCCTTGGCCGACATGACGGCGCCGGCTTTCATGTCCATCGTGGCGCCTGCCTCCTGCTTCCAGGTTGTGCCGGCTTTGAAATCCGTGGAGGTCCCCGACTCACATTTGATCGACATCATCGCCTTGATCTCAAGGTCCTTGCAGTCGAGCGTAATGGTCTTCTTGGCCTTGATGAGGATGTCGCCGGTGTCGGTCTGGATCGTGATCAGCTTCTTGGGGACGTCGATCTCGAGCCACTGCTTGTTGTCCTTGTCGTAGAGCTGGATCTTCTCCTTGCCGTCCGTGTCGTCGAGCACGAGCTCGTTGGAGGCCTTGCTGCGAAGGCTGATCCTGCACTTGCCCTCTTCGTCGCTGAACATGAGGACGTGGCCGCACCGGGACTGGAAGAAGCGGTAGTCGTTCTTGCCGTCCTGGTCGATGTTGGGGATTTTGCAGCAGGTGTCGTCCGGGGTGACTTTGACCTTCTGCGGGAACTTGTCCTTGCCGTTCCAGACCTGGCCCATGAGGAACGGCTGGTTGGGGTCGCCGTTGAGGAAGGAGACGAGCACTTCGTCGTCCACCTCGGGCAGGGTGTAGAAGCCGCGGTCCTTGCCGGCCATCGGCGACGTGATCCGGGCCCACCAGGACTCGTCTTTGTCCGGGTCGAAGAAGTACGGAAGGCGAACCTTCACCATGTACTCGCCGTCCGGGTGCTTGTTGTTGGTGACGATGGCGACATGCACGCCAAAGAGGCGCTCAGCGGCGAGCTTGCCCTCCATGTTCTGGGCAGAGCCGCCGAGGCCAAAAATCGAACGGTAGGTTCCTCTCGACACGTGTCTTGCTCCGTCGTCGACCCAAGCAGTAGCCTTCAAGGTAGTCTGCTGTGGCGGTCACGGCAAGGCTTGGTAAATCGCCACGCGAAGGCGGCGCACGTCCGGCTCGTTGAGCCCACATGTGTTCTTGGGTCCGGGTCCCGCGACGATGGCCTCGCCGTCGGCGCTGGCGTCCCACCCGACGAAGATCTGGGCGTCGTTGGCCTCGGTCCCCGCGAAGATGTCGTTGCAGGTATAGCCCTCGCCGTCGCACAGGCAGCTGCGGTCGTCGCGCGCGTCGTGCCGCCACAAGGTGATCCCACAGGTGATGCTGGGTGTGTCGTCGGCGCAGGTGTGCATGCCAAGTGATCCGCCGTGGTTGGTCGCGCGGCTGTGGAGGGCGGTGAAGTTGGCGTCCGCGCGCGTGGTCAACTCGGCATCCCAGAGCAGCTCGTCCGTCTCGTCGTCCCAGCCGCGCAGCCGGAGGTCGGCGGCGACGCCAAAGCAGTTGTTCTCCCAGTTCCAGTCGATGTCGTCCGCCAGGGTATTGCGGAATCCTGCGCATTGGACCCAGCCCTCCGGCGGCGCGGGGTCGACGAAGCGAGCGTCGGGGCTCAGCGTGGTGCCAGGGGGGTTGCAATCGTCGCGCAAGCCGCCCAGGCAGGGGCCGTCGAGCGGCGGCTCGCACACGTCTCCTACGTCGTCACCGTCGGTGTCGGTTTGCTCTGGGTTGATGTCCTGCGGGCAGTTGTCGCACGCGTCCCCCGCGCCGTCGCTGTCTGAATCGGCCTGCTCGGGATCGAACACGGTCCGGCAGACGTCGCAGAGATCGCCTGCGCCGTCCCCGTCGCCCCCATCCGTGTGGAAACGCGCCGTGTCTACGGCCGAGAAGCTGACCTGGTTGCGATCGGCTGGGGTGAGGCCGGTGGCGCCCGTGTCGGACTCGATGCCCTGGGTGTGGGTGCCACCGTCGGACGGACAGTCGATGCACACGACATCCACCGCCGAGTCCGCTTCACGCAGCACGATCTGGAAGCTGACGGGGTGGTCGTTGGGCCAATGCGGGACCTCGCTGAACATGACCACGAACTCGCGGTCCGGAGCGCGCCCCTGGACACCGTACCGGATGGACCCGCCGGCGGAGGGGTCGAGGTCCTCCCAATAGCCGGCGATCAGGGCGTTGGGCGCGGCGCTGTCTGGGAGCGTCTGGCCACCGGTGCCGGGCGAGGTGTCGTCGGCGAACGTGACAAAGCCGTTGCTTCCGATGCGCACGCGCTCGCGAACGGTCCCATAGAATCGGAAGGTGAACGGAATCGTGAGCCAGCCGGACACCTGGTCGTCCCCCATTGCGATGGTCGTGGGCGGTACCGGTCGGACGCTGTGTTCGGCGAACGCAGCACGGGAGAAGAAGCGGTCGGAGTCGGCCTGGTCTGGGTTCTCGATGTGGGGGCAGTTGTCGCAGTTGTCGCCAAGTCCGTCGCGGTCGGAATCGACCTGGTCTGGGTCTTCAATCTGTGGGCAGACGTCACACGTGTCGCCGACCCCGTCGGCGTCAAAGTCGGACTGGCCGGGATTGGACGCCGACGGACAATTGTCGCACGCATCGCCGAGCCCGTCGTCGTCGTCGTCCAACTGCTCTTCGTCGGACACGGAGGGACAGACATCACAGGCGTCGCCCACGCCGTCGTCGTCTTCGTCCTGTTGGTCCGGGTCGGGGGTGTTGGGGCAAAGGTCGCAGGCGTCGCCCACGCCGTCATTGTCGGCGTCGCCCTGCGCCTCGTCCTTGAGCCCAGGGCATGTGTCGCACGCGTCACCGATCCCATCGGCGTCTGTGTCGCCCTGGTCGGCGTTGGCTGTGTCGGGGCAATTGTCGTCGGCGTCGGAGACCCCGTCGTCGTCCCCGTCTTCCGGTTCCGGCGTGTCCGGCGTGTCGGGAACGTCCGGTGTGTCCGGGATGTCCGTGAGGTCGGGCGCATCCGGGATGTCCGGGTCGTCCGGGTCGTCGTGTGCGTCAGCGATGTCCGAGGGATCTGAGGCGAGGTCGCCGCCGGAATCCGCCGCGCCAAGGTCCGGCTGGACGTCGCCTGCGACGTCGGGACTGTCGTCCTCGAGGTCCACGGTGCCATCGGCGACACCGCCATCCGGATTGTTGGTCATCTCGAGCTCGGGAACCGAGGGTGCGCCACCGGCGCATCCCACCAGCACGAGCAGTACGCAAAGAATCGAGCGAAACATCGAACACCTGAGGGCAGGACGCGTGCGCGTCAGCAGTCCGTCAGGCCAAACCCACCTGGGGTCTGTCTAGCGTCACACCAACTTGGTGTCGAGGGTGTAGCTCGTTTTCTCCGGTGAGGAGACTTCAATGTAGTAGATGCCGGGGCTGACAGCGATGGTGATGCTGCGCGTACCGGCTTTGGCGGGCTTGGCTTTGGAGATGATGTTTCCCTTGGCGTCCGTGACCGTGAGCTCGGCTTTGGCGGTGCCGGGTTCAAAGGACACCGTGATCGTGAGATCTCCGGTTCCCTCTACGCGCACGTAGCGCCAGTCCGCGGCGTCCCCTGGCCCCAGGTTGTCCTGGACGGCGGCGCCAACGGCGGTCCGCCGGGCGCGGGTGCGCTTGCCGTCGATGTCTTTGGGACCGGCAACTGCGCTCGACGTGAGCGCGACAGCGCACAGCATCGCAAGCGCGGTGAGGAAGGGCCTGGCGGTGGACATCATGCGGCCTCGATGAAGTAGTCGCGAGCCCGTCGGCCCACGTACCGGGTCAGTTTCTTGTTGGACGTGTATCCGAGCACCACGCCGACCCCAAATGGGATCGCGCGCAGGAGCCCCCTCTGCGTAAAGCGCAGGCCGATCATCTTGAACAATTGGATGAGCCAGCGTTTGGCCCGGGTCTTGAGCATGCGCTTGGCGACCTCAGTCAGGCTCTTGACGCTGAATCGTTTGAAGCTCAGCAGGCCCGCCTGGGTCGCGACGCCGAGTCCGGCGACCGCGTAGCACAGCCGCTGCTCGTCCTCCGTGCTGATGTCGCGCCCATACAGATGGGCCAGCGCCATCACCATCTCGATCTGGTACTTCATCGAGATGGCGAGGTCGGCGGCGGTCGCGCCCACGAGGGCCACCACAGTGCCAATGCCGGGGATGATGGAGGAGGCTGCGGTGAGCGAGCCCACGCGGCCGCAGGTGCGTGCGTAGCGCTCGATGATCTCGTTGGCCACGCTCAGGGTCTGGTCGTCGCCCTTGAGGTGGCGGGTCTTCTTGTGGGTGGAGACCTTCTCCTGCGCCTCTTGAACCACGGACTTGATCTCCGTGGGGCCGGCTACGATCGCCTCGACGGCGCGCAGCAGCAGGGGCTTGTCCTGGTCGGCGTCGGTCGAATCGAGAAACATCGGACTCCTTGCGTCAGGTCGCACTTGGCGACGCGTACAACACTAGAACGTTCTTCGTCCGAGATCGATTCAGAGAGCGTTACAATCCCTTTGGAAGGGGCAGGGTAGCCCACTCGCCCCCGGTCCTGCCGGCGCGCGCCCACTCTCCCATCACCGCCAGTTTCTTGGTGAATGTGGGGATGGTTCCAGCGACCAGAAGCCGCGCCACTGATCGCGCAAGCTCGCCGCGCAGCTTCATCCCCGCGACCTGCGCGCGGCCGTCGTTGGGTCCAAGGCGGAGCACGCGCTCGATGGGCCAGGCGACCAGCGGCTCGTGGCTCGCACCGACGAGCTCCATCCGGGCGTTGTCCGCGGCCAGGTTGCCCATCTGCCAGTCGGTCACGGAGGTGGCGGGCCACGCGCGTCCCGACGACCGTGCGATCAGCGGGCCGACGCCAAAAACGTCGTGGCGTCCACGCACGGCGAGGTTGTCGGCGACGAGCAGGCGGCCCGCGTCATCGACGGGGAGGTCGGTGTCCGCAATCCAGCCAGGCGCCGAGCCCTCGCGCGCGTCGATCCGTAGGGACGCGTCGACCTCCTCGGTCACGATGCGGACCTGCGCCTCGTCGCCAAGGTCCACCTCTTCATCGGTCCACAGATAGACTTCAAACGGCGCCATCGCGCGGCTGGCCAGGGCGGTGCCGCAGCCCCATGCGAGCGCCGTCACCAGCTCGATGGCTCGCCTGCCGCTGCCCCGCACGAGGATGCGCTGCGAGCGCGCGTCCGCCACGGGCGCCGCGGCCAGCGAGAGGATCGAGCGGCTGATCCTGGCGGCGTCCGCCACGCGCGCGTAGGGCAGCCAGCCACCCGTCACTGGAGGAAGCACGGGCTGCGGGGCCAGGATCAAAAGATCGAAGTGGTACTCGGCGCCGGCGCCAAGGACGGTGCGTCGGTCCAGATCCAGCCCTGTGACGCGATCGTCGACACATTGCACGCGGCCGTCGTCGAGGAGGTCGTCCAGGCGAAGGCGTGCGGTGCGTGCCGTGGTCAGACCCGAGGCGATCTCCGGCAGCAGCGGGGTCCAATCCGCATACGCGCCGTCGTGCACGAAGACCGCGCGCACATTGCGACGGCCGTACAGGCCATCATCCAGGGCGCGCGCAGCGATGAGCGCCGCGCTCCCGCCACCGGCGATGCAGATTCGTTTCACTGCGGGAGGCAGCCGTTCTCGTCTGCGCCCTGGTCCTCAGGCGCGCACACCGCGCCTGGGTTCTGGATGCTGCAGAACGCCGCAGACGGCAGCCCGGAGCACGTGCCGTTGGGCTGGCAGACGTCGTTGGCCGTGCAGGCCACCTGGTCGTCGCAGGGGCTGTCGGGATCGAGGAACATTCCGACTTCGCGCATGCAGGTGAAGCCGGTGGACGCATCGCAGGTGAACACGCCGCAGGCGTCGTCGGGGTTGGCGGCGCGGCAGTCGGCGGGTCTGCGGCACTCGCAGCTCTGCGTCGGGCTGTGGACCGCTTCGCCGGCGTCCTCGTCACAGAAAGTCTGGGTGCAGTCGTTGTTGTCGTCGAAGGCGGCGTCGTCCTCGACGCGCGTGCCGGCAAGACAGCCGTTCGTGTCCGCGGCCTCCGACGAGGGGTTGCAGGACTCCACGCCGTTGCAGAAGACATCGTCGTCGCAGGCCCCGTCGTCCGTGCTGCCACCACCACAGGCGCCGATCGCGTCGCAGCTCGTGCCGCTGGTGCAGTCGATGCCGTCGTCACACTCCGTACCCTCGGGCTTGAGCTCGCTGACACAATTGAGTGTCGCCGGGTCGCAGGTCGCCTGGGAGACGCAGGGACCACCGTAGAGGATGTCGCATTGGCGGTCGCCGCCGTCGCGGGAGCACTCGCAATTGTGGTCGAGGTGGACAACCACGCCACCCTCCTCGTCACAGTGGTCCTCCGTACACTCGATGCCGTCGCTGAGATCTCGCGAGATCACCAGGCAGCCGCGGGCGTCGGCCCCCCCGTTTTCGGGGTTACAGACCTCGTCTCCGTTGCAGTAGATGCCGTCGTCGCAGAAGGCGTCGCCGGACTCACCACTCAGCGGGTCGTCGCAGGTCTCCTGGAAGATGATGCAATACCCACCCTCTTTGGGGTCGGTGTTGTTCAGGCACCGGTACTCGGTCCCGAAGCTCTCGATGCACGCCTGGTCGTTGAGGCAACGGCGCTCGTCCAGTGACCCTGCGTCAAAGAAGCAGCCGGTCAAGCAAGCGGCGAGGGCGGCGAGGAGTGTGGCTCTGAGGAGGATGCGCATGATCTCCAATCGGCTACTCGGTGATCGTCACGTAGTACGGCGCCGAGGCGATGGTGGGGGTATCTTCGGTTCCTGGCAACTGCCAGTAGCACTGCACGTGCACGAGCCCATCGTGCTCGCTGGTCATCGTAACCTCATGCACCGTGGAGTCGTAGTTCTGCGGCCCGGTGCCGGCGAAACTCATGTACTCGCTGTTGCTGCGGACGTAGAGGTCCACGTCGTCCAGGTACCCGTCGTGGTCTGCGCCTCCGCGCCCGGGGCGCGCCAGTCCGAGCCTGCGGCCGAGGAGGGGTTTCATCTCCTCGGGCAGCTCAGACACAAAGCGATGTCGGATCTTGTGCGAGCCGTCGCGGTTTCCACCGGCCTCGTACTGCGTGAGGTAGGGGCCCGCCGTGTCCTCGGGCAATGCGGAGCCGATCTTGCGGTACGAGGCAACGTCGTCGCCGACGCCAAAGACCGTGTGCATGGCGTCGCCCGCCAGCCATTGGGCGCGGTTTCTCATCGCCATGGCCCAATCCAGTCGCATCGAGCGGCTGCGGTCGAGCGCTTCGGGGACTTCGGTGACGGGCGGTAGGAGGATCGATCCGGGCACGGGGCCGTTGATCCATGCCAATCCGAGGCTACCTGTGTGCTTGGCGCGAGCCTCCAAGGAGATGGTGTGTCCCTGCGGCGGCGCTTTGTCGGCGAAGAAGAACGCGGCGATGTCCGCCTCCTGATCGATGTCCTCAAAGTACATGATCGCGTCTTCTGTAATGTTGTTCCAGGTCCATCGCAGGTAGTCGAGCTCTTCGGGGATGGCATCTGCGTCGGCGCGCCACCACGGCACTTCGTAGATGCCCACGCTGTCTACGAACGCACAGCGGTCCGGGTCTGTGACACCGTTGCGCTTGATGAGCTCGAGCCGGATGGTGACGGACCCAACCCCTTGCGCGTTGAAGAATACGTTCTGGTAGTCGTTCATCGTGACATCGAGTGAATCCAGCGCGATCACCGGCAGGAAGAGGTCTTCGCCGTCGTTGCCTGTGAGCGAATTGCGGTAGCTGACCACGAAGTGTTCCTCAGCCCCGAGTCCGGTGGGGTTCATGTTCTTCATCCGGACGCGGAGCATCAGCCCGAGCTGGTCGGCGAGGGCAGGCTGGGCGAAGGGACCGAGCAGCAGCCCTTTGCCATTGCAGACCTTGAGCCCCGTCGCCCCGTCATGGCTCACGCCGGAGGCGACATCGTCGCCAAGGACGCCGATGGGAGTAATCTGCGGGTTCTCCTCGTTTTCCAGGTCCGCGATTACGGCGGGGTCATCAAAGCTCTCATACCACCGCTCGAGCCGGCCGACGCAATAGAGGTTGGCCGCCTGGTTGGTGGCGGTGGTGGCGGTCACGGTCAGGGTCACGGGCTGACCCACCGTGCCTGTCTCCTCTCCGCCTACCACGACGGTGTCGGGCGTGGCGCAGTCGCTGTCGTCGCCGTCCTGTTCTCCGTCGCAGTCGTTGTCCTCGAGGTCGTCGCACAAGTCGGTGCCGGTCGGGCCCTCGGGCGGCGCCTGGCAGGTGCCGACCACACAGGTCCCATCGATGTCGCCGTTGCCGCAATTGACCACGCAGGCGCCCTCGTTGGCGGGCTCGTAGACACAGCCGTCCGCGTCCGCATCCACATCCCCGGGTGCGCACGTCGCGCCGGCGCGGCAGGAGCCGGCACAGACGTCGTTGTTGAGGATCACGTCGCACTGGCCAACGCCGTCGCAGGTGCTGCCGGCGGTGCAGGTCAATTCGCCGCACGCGGTGTCGTCGCTGGCGAAGGTGTACTGGCACACGCCGTCCGAACAGGCGCCGGCGAGGATGCAGACATTATCGTCGTCGTCGGTGCAGTCGGCGTTGACCTCGCAGTCGCAGTTGTCGGTCTGGGGCACGCAGTTCTGGTCGGCGTCGCACGCGTCGCCGTCGGTACACGCAAGGCCGTCGTCGCAGTCGGTGCCGACCTGGGCAGGCTGGACGTTGCAGGTGTACGAACCACGGTTGCAGCTGGCGAGAAAGCAGACATCAGCCTGCTCTGCGCAGTCCACGTCGTTGATGCACTCGCAGCGCTCCGTTGGCGTGTTCAGGAAGTCGCCCTCCAGACCGAGAGTGCAGTTGTTGTCGTCGGGGTCGCACTCGACGCACGTGTCGTCGGTGCAATCCACGTCGTCGTCCGGGTCCGGCGCGGGACCGGGGCGGCAGCCGTCCGCGTCCGCTTGCTGGTGGTTGGGCTGGCAGATCTCGATCCCATCGCACCACATCTGGTCGTTGCAGAAGGTGTCGTTGGGGTCTCGGCCCACGCACTGGCCGTTGGGATCGCAGGTGTCGCCGTCTGTGCAGCCGCGGCCGTCGTCGCACATCGTCCCCTCTGGCCGGGGTTCGGTCATGCAGATGTCGTTGCAGAAGTAGCGAAGACACGGGTTGGCGTCGTTGTCCGGGAGGCACTCCGCGTCGTTGTCGCACAAGGCGCAGCCGTCGGGCACGTGCATGATCTGTCCGTCCGTGCAGCTGTCGATGGTGCAGTCGATGCCGTCGTTGATGTTGGGCGGATTGCCGCTGATGCAGCCGTTGATGTCGTTCTGCGGCGAGTCCGGATCGCAGATCTCCTCGCCATCGCAGAGGTCGAAATTGCTGCACAGGTTGTGGTCCAGGCTTCCGCCGCAGGCGCCGGCGCCATCGCAGATGTCGTCGAAAGTGCACGCCACGTCGTCGTTGCAGCTGGTTCCTGCGGCGCGGAACGCCACGTCGTCAGCGCCGCAGGTGTAGTTGTCCGAGCAGATATAGCCAACGCATTGGTTGCCTGGCTGGCAGCGCTCGCCGACGCAGTCGCAGGCGGCGCCGGGCTCGATGCAATCGCAGGCCGACGCGTCGTTGATGATGCTGCCGTCCGCACAGCTATCGACGGTGCAGGCGATGCCGTCGTCGGGGTCGACCTCGTCGCCCGCAGCGCAGGTTCCGTCGGGATTGCAGGTCTCGGCGCCGTTGCAGGCGTCGGCGTCGTCGCACATGGCGTCGTCCCGACTGCGCTGGCATTGGCCGCCGTCGTCGCATTGGCCCGCGCTCAGACAGCCCTGGGCCTCGCCGCAGACCGTGCCCGCCATGGCCGGAGGGAAGTCGCAACCCAGCTGGTCGTTGCACGTCGCCGTGACACAGGTCAGGCCCTGCTGATTGGCCACGGCGTCGCACGCCTGGTGGTCTTGCTCGGTGGCACAGATACAGCCAGCACCGCGGATGTGGCGGACTTCGCCGGCGGCCTCGTCACAGATGTCTTCGGTGCAGTCGTAGCCGTCGCTGAGGGTCGGCGCGGCGCCGGCCAGGCACCCATTGACGTCGGCCGAGCCAGCTTCTGGGTTGCACGTCTCGGCGCCGTTGCAGAACAGCCCGTCCGAACAATCCGCGTCGGCGCCACAGACACCGGCACCGTCCACCTCCAGGCAGTAGCCCTGGACACAGGTGCGCGGACTGTCGCAGTCCGCGTCCGTCGTGCAGGTCAGGGACTCGAGCGCGGAGTCGTCGAACGTGCAGCCCCCCAGCTGCGCGCCGGCGGCGAGGGCAATGGCCAGAAACCCAATCGGGAGGCCGCGCGTTGCATGGATGGTCAAACAGACACCTCGTCACAGGCCCCCGTGCGCGGGAGCGGAACGTTAGCACGGAGGGAAAATCGCACCCTTGAGCGGGGAGTCTACTGCGGTAGCGCCGATGTTTCCAGTGGTTTCCCACTGCGAGACCACGCGCGACCCACAGGGTGACCCGCCCGCCGGTTGATGTATGGCGTTCTGCGCGGTAGTTGGGTAGTCTTCTCTTGCCTGGGTGTGAGGTTGGGGCCTCACTTCGCATGATCTTCAATTCCTGGGAGTTTCTGCTCTTTTTCGTCGTGGTGTTCGCGGTCTACGCGAGCGTGAAGCTGCGGTGGCAGAACCTGCTCCTCGTTGTTGCGTCCTACTTCTTCTACGGATGGTGGGACTGGCGGTTCTTGTCGCTGCTGCTGTTGTCGACGGTCGTCGACTACGCGGTCGGACGGCTGATGGACCAGGCACCGGACGAGCGCCGCCGCAAGGCGTTGCTGCTGGTCAGCGTGTTCACGAACCTGGGAATCCTCGGGTTCTTCAAGTACTGCAATTTCTTCGTGGACTCGGCGGTGGGCGCCCTGACGAGCATGGGCCTGGAGGCCCACGCGCCCACGCTTCAGATTGTCCTGCCGGTCGGGATCAGCTTCTACACTTTCCAGACGATGGCCTACACGATCGACGTGTACCGGCGGCGGATGCCGGTGGTGAAGGACCCCGTTGCCTTCGCAGTGTATGTCAGCTATTTCCCGCAGCTGGTCGCCGGCCCCATCGAGCGCGCGCAGCATTTGCTCCCGCAGTTTGAGGCGCCGCGGACGATCACGATGGAGAAGCTGTCCAGCGGCGCGCTCCTGGTCCTGATTGGCCTGGTGCGCAAGGTGGTGATCGCCGACGTGGCCGCAGGTGAGGTGGACGCCGCCTTCGGCGATCCTGGCAGCCTGGGCAGCTGGGCCCTGTTGCGCGCGGTGCTCCTGTTTGGCCTGCAAATCTACGGCGATTTTGCCGGCTACACCGACATCGCCCGCGGGATCAGCCGCATGCTTGGCATCGAGCTGATGCGCAACTTCGAGCACCCGTATTTCTCCACGAACATCACCGTCTTCTGGCGGCGATGGCACGTCAGCCTGAGCTCCTGGTTGCGCGACTACCTGTACATCCCGCTGGGCGGCAATAAGGGGCCAGCCTGGTTTGTGTACCGGAACCTGTTGCTGACCATGCTGCTGGGCGGGTTGTGGCACGGCGCTGCGTGGACGTTCGTCGTCTGGGGCGCGATCCACGGCGCGGCGCTGTCCATCCACAAGCTGCTGCTGCGCGGCAAACGTCCGCCGATGTGGCCCGAGATGCCCCGGACGGCCGGCGGCGTGGTGAAGACCGCGGCGTCGTGGCTGCTGACCATGGTTGTGGTCTACGTCGCGTGGGTCTTCTTCCGCGCGACGAGCTTCGGCAACGCCTACGACGTGCTGGCCGGGATCTTCAGCTTCCAGGGCGGATTCTCCGTGCGCAGCCTGGTGATGCCGGTGCTGCTGACGGCGCTCCTGCTGTTTCTGGACGTGCCCCAATACCTGTCGCGCGAGCACATCGTGATGCGCCGCTGGCCCTGGCCGGTGCGCGGCGTCGTCTTCGCTGTGCTCATCTTGATCCTGGCCATCTTCCGGAGTGAGAGCGATGTCCCGTTCATCTACTTCCAGTTCTGAGCCGGTGGCCGCGGGGCAGGGCAGGGCGACGGGGCCAGCGCCGAAGGCGGCTCTGGTTGCGGTGTTGATCCTCTTTGCCTTCGAGGTCGCCGTCGCGCGGCAGGAGTGGGTCTGGGATCACGTCCTGGCGTCTCCGAGCGGCATCATCACGGCGTTGGAGCGCCAGGTAATCTCACAGGCGCAGCCGCGTGTTGTGGTGATGGGCTCCAGCCGGGTGCGCGACGGCGTGGCACCGCGACAGCTGGAGGCGCAGCTGGGTCTGCCGCAGGGTGCGGCGCTGAACCTGGCCGTGACCAATGGTTCCACCTTTGACGCGCTGACGATCTACCGCCGCAACCGAGCCGTTCTGTCCAGGGCGGATGTGCTCGTCGTAGGCATCGAGGACCGCACGTTCAACGCCGGGTGGACGCCGAATGACCGGGACAGGCGGTACATGACGCTGACTGAGCGGGTGGGTGCGTACGACTCGGAGCACACGCTGTCGCTGCTGGCCGGCTGGGTGTGGCGGACCTACGACGCGCGAGGGCCGGTCCAGGCGGCGATCAAATCGGTGATCAAAGGGCGAGACGCGACGTTGCCCATCGCGGAGGACGGTCGTGTGAAATGGCGCGACGAGGAGATTGAGGTTGGCCCAGCGGAGCTGCCGGACCCCAAAGCCTATGAGCGCTTCTACCGGCGCTGGGAACCCACGGACGGTCGCAAGCGCTTCTTGGAGCAGCTGACGGCCCTGGCCGGTGAGGACGGTGTCAAAGTGCTCGTAGTGAAGCTGCCGTGGCGCCGGCAACACCTGGATCTCATCGCCGAACACCACCCCGAGAAACTGGCGGAGTACCGGCGGCGGGCCGCGACGGTCAGGGGCGCACAGGTGGTCCTCTGGGACGACCCCGCGCAGATCGGGATGCGCGACGATCAATTCTACGACTACGGCCACCCGACCACCCAGGGGGCCAAACTGGTCACGACCGCCCTCGCTGGCGAGCTCAAGGCAAGATTCGGCGATGCTCTGCGCCATTGACGTCTTGCCCCGGTTGGGACTAGGCTCCCGCGCATTTGAAAAAGTCCCGCGCTCACGCGCGCACAGAGAGGATGTGTGATGGCCCACGATACGATTCCTGCACGCTTTATGGCGCAGGCCAAGACTCGCCCCGACGCTCCCGCGTACTACGCCAAAGAGGGCGGCAGCTACAAAGCCGCGAGCTGGGGACAGTACGTCGCCGAGGTGCGCGCGGCGGCCAAATCCCTGATTCAGATGGGCGTGGAGCCGGGTGGGACCGTAGCCATTCTCGGGTTCAACCGCCCCGAGTGGGTCATCTTCGACATCGCTGCAATGTGCATCGGCGCCGCGCCCGCGGGCATCTACACCACCTGCTCACCCACCGAGGTGCAGTACATCATCGACCACTGCGAGGCACCGGTGGTGCTCCTCGAGAACGAGGGCCAGTGGGAGAAGGTCAACGCCGAGCGGGAGAACCTGCCGAAGCTGCGCAACGTCGTGATGATGAAGGGCGCGAGCATCGACGACGAACTCTGCATGGATTGGGACGCGTTCATGGCGGCCGGCGAGGGCGTCTCAGACGAGGACCTGGACGCCCGCATCGACGCGCTCGAGCCCAGCGCGCTGGCCACGTTCATCTACACCTCGGGCACCACAGGGCCGCCCAAGGGCGTGATGCTCAGCCACGAGAACCTGAGCTGGACCGCGAGCTGCGCCCAGGGAATCACCGGCCTGACGCACAGCGATGTGTCCATGAGCTACCTGCCGCTGAGCCACATCGCCGAGCAGATGTTTACCATCCACTGCCCGGTCACCGCAGGCAGCGTGGTGTATTTTGCGGAGTCCATCGAGAAGGTCCCCGACAACCTCAAGGAGGTCCGGCCTACGGTGTTCTTCGCGGTGCCGCGCATCTGGGAGAAGTTCTACGCCGCCATCTCCGGCAAGCTCAAAGAGGCCACGGGCTTCAAGGCCACGATGGCCGGCTGGGCACAGGAGACGGGCCGCGAGGTCTCCAACCTCAAGAACCAGGGGCAGGAGGCCGGCGGCTGGCTCAAGATGAAGCACAACTTCTTCAACGGGAAGGTCTACACCCCGCTGAAGGAGAAGATCGGCCTGGACCGTGCGCGCGTCTGCGTGTCTGGCGCGGCGCCCGTGGCCAAGGAGATCCTCGAGTTCTTCAGCGGCTTTGACCTCATCGTGCTGGAGGTCTACGGACAGTCCGAGGACACCGGGCCCACGTCGTTCAACGTCCCAGGCAAGACCAAGTTTGGTTCGGTCGGGCCCGCGCTGCCCGGCGTTGAGGTCAAGATCGCGGAGGACGGCGAGATCTGCGTCCAGGGCCCCAACGTCTACCTTGGTTACTACAAGGACACGGCGGCGACGGACGAGGCGCTCATCGATGGCTGGCTGCACTCCGGTGACCTCGGCGAGGTCGATTCGGAGGGCTTCCTGCACATCACGGGTCGCAAGAAGGACATCATCATCACCGCCGGCGGCAAGAACATCGCGCCCAAGAACATCGAGGCGGCGATGAAGAACCAGCCGCTCGTGAACGAGTGCGTTGTCATTGGCGACCGCCGCAAGTTCCTGAGCGCGTTGGTCACCATCGACCCCGACGCCATCGGCAAGTGGGCCGCGGACAACGGGCAATCCACCGAGAACCTGCACGAGAATGAGAAGCTCATCGCCGAGGTGCAGACCTACGTGGATGCGACCAATAAGCTCTTTGCCCGCGTGGAGCACATCCGGAAGTTCCGGATCCTCACCCGGCAGCTGACCATCGAGGACGGCGAGCTGACGCCGACCCTCAAGGTGAAGCGGTCCAAGGTCAACGACCACTTCGCGGACACCATCGAGTCGATGTACGCGGACGCCTGATCGACAGGCGAGACGCAAAACGCCCACCGCATGCGGTGGGCGTTTTGCGTTCTTGCCAGCCTGGGGCCGGTGATTTTGTGGGTCAGTCGTCGAGGAGCTTGTAGAGCTCGGCCCGATCCGGCGGCACCTCGCCCTGGTCGGACGCGCTGCCTGCGTCCATGGCCTCCAGGGCGGCGATCAGGTCGTCATCGCTCATTCCAGAGGCCGGGTTGTCGTCTGCGGCCACGGTCTCTTCCGCCGGGTCGAGATCCATCTCTGGCTCGGGCGTCGGTGCGGATTTCGGCTCCGGCTTGCCCTTGGGCTCCGCCGCGGGCTTGGGGTCCGGCTTGGGCTCGGGCTTCCCGCCTTGGACGGCCTCCGGCTCTGGGTCCTTGGGATCTTTGTCGTCCGCGCCCTCTTGCGCCTCGGAGGCCGCGGGACCGGCCTGGTCGCCCGTCCGCCACAGCTTCACCAGGAAGGTCACCCCCAGCAGTCCCACGATCCCCAGGCTCGGGAACAAGAAAAAACTCGCCAGCGTGCCAAAGAACGCCAGGACGATGGAGTTGACTACGGCGAGCACGATGACGACGGCGCCGCCCCACTTGCCCCATTTGCGCATCAGTTTGCGGGCGGCCAGCTGGTCCTGGGTGTCCAGGCGCGACAGCATGACCACGAAAACGGCGAACAGATAAATGGGCCAGAGCAGCAGGAGCGCCCAACGGTTTGCCAGCAGCTCCAGATTGCTCGGCCGCAGGACAGCCGCCGCGCCCAGGCATTCAAAGACCAGGATCAGCGTCGCTACAGCCAGCGTGCGGTTGGCCAGGCGCAGGTAGGCTGTGGGGTTCTTGCGGCGCCGCAAGAACCACAAGACCGCGATCCAGAGCCAGGGAACAACCACCGCGACGCCGAGGATGATCCAGCCGGTGTAGGTCACCTCCTCGATCTCGGTGTGGGGCTTGGCCGTCGCAGCGTCGCCGCCGCTCGTCGAGGCCACTCCGGCGTCCGGCGTGGAGGGCGCAGCCGCTGCATCCGGGGTCTTGGGCTCAGCCGGGACGGGATTCTTGGTCCCGACGTCGGGGCTCGCCGCAACGACGGCGGTCTGAACGGCGCCTGCGTCGGGCGTGTCGGGCGTTGGCCTGGCGGATGCGCCAGCGTCGGGTGCGGCGGCGACGGAGCCCGCGTCCGGTGAGGGCGCCGGCGTTTTGCCAACGGTAGACAGCGATGCGTCGTAGGCCGGCGCCTTGACCGCCGCGGCCGCATACAGGGCCTTCATGGCTGGAATTCGCTGGTGCGCCGCGATCATCGCCGCCGACGGCGTCGGTCGGCGCGCGCTCAGTTTGGCCAGGGCCGCTTCGGCTCGCTCCCAGAGCAGGCGCAGCGCGTCGATGTGTGCGGCGGAGCTGGTCAGGCGCGACCAGACGGCGGGATGCTTTTCCTTCGCGAGTTCGATGTAGAGGGCGGTCGACAGCAGGGTCACTGTCATCTGGGCGCCCGGCGCGCGCTTGACGAGCGTCGCGTCGTCCAGAGTCGCAAGCTGTGCTTCGAGCAGGTGGGTCCGGGCGTTGATGTCTCGGAGGAGCGCATCCCAGCTGATGCTTCCATCCGGTGCCCACCACGGGGCCACCTCCACGACGGCGCGGAGAATCTCCTCCTCGGGGACGCCGCCGTCGACGACCTTGATCTCGACTCGCTGGGAGGGGGAGAGGTAGAGCGAGTGGAGTCCTGGGCCCGGTTTGTTGCCGGCGTCGTGGGCGCGTACGGCAGCTTCCACGACCGCAGCCAGGTGCAGGTCCGGTACGTCGCATTGGGCCGTGGCCACGGCCTTGGCCGCCGCCTCGGGGCCGATCGCCTCCAGCAGAATGTTCAGGCCGAGGCCCTTGGCGTCGGAGGCTTGTATCAGGCGGTCCCGGCAGCCATCCGCGGGCGCATCCTGGGCGTGGACCGCCGCGGGGCTGGCCAACAGCAGGCACAGCGCGGCGCAGAACAGCGTGGGCAGCTTGGTGTGCGGGGTCATGGCTCTCTCTCTTCCTCGGTACGCCACTGGAACCGAGCATGGGACCGATTTCGTCCCCGTGGGCTGCCCGGCGCCCGTTCCGTCGCGACCGGTGGGACGGCTCACCTGCGTGGCCGTGGCCGCGGCGCGGCGTCTAGTCCGCGATTCGCGCCGACTTGTCGGGCTTGCAGCCCTTGCCCGCGGCGAGGTGGTCGATCAATGCGTCGCGCAGCATCTTGCCGTCGGTGGTGTGCTTGCCCCGCGTAAAGACAACGTGCCCGTCGCCGCCGCTGGCGAGGAACGAGTTCGTCGCGACTTTGTACGTCTGCTTCGGGTCAGCGACGCGGCCATCGATGACCAGCTCCTTGACCCGCTTGCCGGGCTCAGCTTTGAGGTCGTAGCGGACCTTCATATTGCTGGCCTCCAGGTACGTGCGCCCATCCCCCGCGGCGTGGTCCATCAGCGCCATGAGCTGCTCGCCTGTCAGCTCTACCACCACGATCGTGTTGTCAAACGGAGCGACCTCGTACAGTCCGCGAACGGCCACATCGCCAGCTTCGAGGTCCGCGCGGATCCCCGTCTTATTGTGCAGTGCTGCGTCCGCACCGGTGGCGGTGCGCATCACGTCGGCGATCCAGTTTCCGAGCGTCGAGCTGCGAACTTTGCCTCGGACCCGCCGAAGGGCGTCCGGACACGTGCCCACCTTGCGCGCCATGAGCTCGTCGATCGTCGGCGCGTACCGTCCGAGGATCTCTGCGACCTTGGGATGTTTGGGCCACTCGGAGGTTCCCAGGGAGACGAGCTGCCCGTCGGTGACCTTGACGCCGTCCTTGGTGACCTGGAGCACCAGGTGGTCGATCCCTGCGGTCTTGGAGCCCGACTGCATCACGATGATACCGGTCTGGTCGTCGCGGTAGGGAGGGTCCAGGGGTGTGTGCGAGTGGCCGCCGAGGATGGCCACCACCTCGGGTGGTGCCACGGCCGCGAGCTTCTTTTCGTCCTCGACGCCGAGGTGGGACAGCACGATGACGAAGTCCGCCCCCTCCGCCTTGAGGCTTCCGATCGCGTCCTGCAGGCCGACGGTGGGATCCCCGAACTCGAAGGCGTCCCCGGCGTCCTTGTGGGTCAGCTCCGGCGTGGACGGGGCAATCAGGCCGACCAGCCCGATCTTGATGCCCCCTTTCTCGACGATCGCCAGCGGCGTAATGGCCGAGGAGGCTTTGGTGCCGAGGTCGCCGGTCTTCGGAAGGATGTTGGCTGCCAACAGCGGGAAGTTGAGCGCGGCGGCGAAGCTGACGAGCTCGTCCACGCCGTAGTCAAACTCGTGGTTTCCCAGGGCCGCCGCGTCGTAACCGAGAGCGTTCATCAGCTCGGCCGGCAATTTCCCTCGGGTCAGGTTGCCCTCGGGGGTACCCGCCCAGATGTCGCCGCTGTCCACCAGCAGGACATTGGGGTGCTCGGCACGGATGTCGTCGACATAGGCAAAGAGGCCGTCAAAGCCGCCCTTGCCCTTGCGTGGGTACACCTGACCGTGGAGGTCGTTGGTGTGCAGCACGTGGATCTCGACCACGTCGGGGGTGTCGGCCGGATAGAGTGGGCTGGTATCGAACGCCGGGCCTGACAGGCTCGCGGGAGATTGGGGCGGAATCCCGGAGCCGTCGGGTGTACCACACCCAAGCAGTCCGAAGAGGAGCACGAGCGCCGCGGCGCGAGCCGGTCGAATCATATTTTTTCATCCCGGGCCCCAGGAGGGCCCGGTGGGGGCTGTGGGCTACTGCTGGCGACCCTCGATGGCGAGCATCATGACGGTGGCCACGATGCCGAGCCGGCGGTCGAGCATGCCCTGGGTGTCGGCGGAAAAGTCCACGTCGTACTTCAGGACGAACGGGTTGAAATGCTGCTTGATCTTGCCCACGTGCTGGTCGTTGACCTTCAGGTGGTAGGTCTGCGGAATCCACTGGCCCATGGGCATGAAGCGCCGGATGATGGCCATCGCGGCGGAGTCCTCCTGCACCAGGCCGATCTCGTTGTCGTTGGCGTCCAGGACGAGCCACTCGTCGCGAATGATGGACTTGAGGCCCTTGCGGCGCAGCGCGCCGACCTTCTCGCCGCTGACCTCGTCAGTCACGTCGTAGGTGGCGGAGATGTCGAGGATCTGGCGGGCCTTGATGGACAGCAGCACCTCGTTCTTGCTCTCGTCGGAGAAGACCTTGATGTCCTCCTTGAGCTTGAAGGCCTTGCGCTCGACGTAGAACTGGGTCGAGCCGTCCGCTCCATAGATCCAGAACTTGCGACCGAGGAAATTGAAGAGGGGCTTTTTGGCGAGCAATTTCGGCTGCTCGTACCGGACCAGGTCACTCATTGTGGGACTCCTTCAGACATCATTGTAGCGCGCGCGCATTGTGAACAAGCGGGCGGAGTATAGGAACGCATCTCGTCGCTGGCAAGGTGCAGGCGGCGAGAAGGCGAGGTCGTGCTTCAGGTCGAGTGGCTGGGCGGGTGTTTGGCTCGCCCCGGTGTCGGGGCGAGCGGCGCCAGTCGGGGGCTCAGTCCAGGGACTTGAGCTTCTCGGTCAGCTCAGGGACGGCCTTGAAGGCGTCCGCCACCAGGCCGAAGTCCGCCACCTGGAAGATCGGGGCTTCCGGGTCGGTGTTGATGGCGACGATGGTCTTGGAGCCCTTCATGCCGGCCAGGTGCTGGATGGCACCTGAGATGGCGACGGCGAAGTAGAGGTTGGGGGCGACGATCTTGCCCGTCTGGCCGATCTGCCAGTCGTTGGGGGCCATGCCGCTGTCGACCGCGGCGCGACTGGCGCCGACGGCTCCCTTGAGCTGGTCCGCGAGCTCCTCGAGCATCACGAAGTTCTCACGGGCCTTGAGTCCGCGCCCGCCAGCGACGACGACGTCGGCGTCGGAGAGCTCCGGTCGGTCGGATTTGACCTCGTCAAAGCTCAGGAACTCCGCGTTGTCCGCAGCGCCGGTGCCGGGGTCCACGGACTCGATGTCCGCCGCGTCTCCCGGCTCCGGGGCCTCAAACGCGGTGGTCCGCACGGTGACGCAGGTCACGTCCGCGTCGGAGATCACGTCCACCAACACATTGCCGGCGAGCATCGGCCGCTTGTAGGTGATGCCCTCTTCGCCATCGAAGATCTCGATGGCGTCGGAGACCTGGGCTGCGTCCATCTGCGCGGCGACGCGCGGCAGGAAGTCCTTGCCCGTTGTGGAGGCTGGCGTCGCGATGATCTCGCAGCCGTACTCCTCGGCGATGGCGGCCACGGCGGGCGCCCAGTTTTCAGCCAGGTAGTTGGCGTACGCGGGATCGTCGGCCACCAGGACCTTGTCGGCGCCGTACGCTGCGATGGCTTCGGCGACGCTGCCGATGCCGGAACCCAGCACCAGCACGTAGATCTCACCGTCGGTGAGCGCCTGTGCCGCTTTGGCGAAGCCCATGACGGGCAGAGAGACTTTGCGGAGCTTGCCACCTTGGTGCTCCGCGACCACGAGAATGTTCGACATGAGTTCCTCCTAGAGCACCTTGGCCGTGTTCTGCAGACGATCGATGAGCGAGTCGACATCGTCGACGATCTCGCCTGCTGCGCGCGCGGGCGGCAGGGAGTAGCCCTGAATGATGAGCTGAGGCTCGAGCTCGACCCCGAGGTCGTCCGGCGTCAGTTCCTCAATGGGCTTGCGCTTGGCCTTCATGATCCCCGGCAGGGAGGCGTAGCGCGGCTCGTTGAGCCGAAGGTCGGCGGTGACGATGGCCGGCAGCTTCACACGGACGTTGGCGGTACCGCCATCGACCTCGCGACCTACGGTGGCCCAACCGTCGGCCACCTCGCAGGTGAACGCGAAGGTAGCCTGCGGCCAGCCGAGCTTGGCGGCGACGCGCTGTCCGACCTGGTTGTTCTCGGAGTCCACGCTGAGCTTGCCCATCAGGACAATGTCCGGCGCCTCTCGCTCGATCACCGCGGCCAGGAGGTCGGCGACGCCCTTCGGGTCGATCTCGGACATGTCCGCCGTGACGAGGACGCCGCGGTCTCCGCCCATGGCCAACGCCGTGCGGATCTCCTTGGTGCCCGCCGAGTCGCCGATGGACACGACGATGACTTCGCCACCGTGGGCTTCCTTGAGCTTGATGGCCTCCTCGACACCGTATTGGTCAAAGGCGTTCATTTTCGCCTCCAAACCCTCGGTGACGAGCCCGGAGTTGTCCGAGTTCAGCCGTACTTTCGCGTCGGGATCCACGACGCGCTTGACCGTGGTCAAAATCTTCAACTTCGCGCCCTCCTTCAGGGGTTATCTCTGTCTGAGTCCGTCTACGAACAGCCGCTCTAGCGCAGCTACCCGCGACTCCACAAGCTGTGGGGTGACCTCCTTGCGCAGCACCAGCGCAAGAAGCATCTCATCAAGGGCCCCGAACAGCGCTCGGGTGGCGATCCAGGGCTCCATGTCGCCCCGCAACTCACCCCGGCTCTGCCCCTCCTTGATCACCTCGACCACGATGGCGAGGTACTCGTGGAACTTCTGGTTGTCGTACTCTTTGATGAACTTGGACGACTGTCGGAGCTCAACGGTGATGAACTCCGCCAGGTCCGGCGCCTCGATCGCGAGCAGCAAGTGCAGCTGGAGGCATTTGCGCAGCTTGGTCACCGCAGACCCCTCGGTCCGCGACAGCTCCTGCCGCAGACGCTCGTTGAGCATCTGCATGCGATCTTCGAACGCCGAAATCAGCAGGTCGTCCTTGTTCTTGAAATAGAGGTAGATCGTACCGTCTGCGACACCGGCAGCGCTGGCCACCTCCGACACCTTGGCGTTGTAGAAGCCGCTCTTGGCGAACGTCTTCACGGCTGCTGCGAGGATGCGCTCGCGTTTGTCTCCGCCGCGTTTGGGGGTGTCGGCCATTGATCTCCGGTTGGACTGAATGGCAATTCAGTCACCGGGATTTATAGGCAGTGCGGCGGCGGTGTCAATAGGCAAGTGAGCCGCGGCTCACATCGGCGCCGGCGGCGATGGAGCGGCCGTGTCGGGATTTTCCCTGCGGGTGTGAACAAGACCAGTGCGGGTCGGCGTTGTACGACCGGTAGGGTGGCGGGGCGGCAGGCTTCTCGACTCGCCCGCGTACGCGCGGTAGTATTCGGGCCGGTGTCACGAGCGTACGGTAGGTAATGGACTTCCTGAAGTTGGAGCCGGGAACGAATATCGCCGGGCGGTACGAACTGCTGGACAAGCTGGGCGCGGGCGCCTTTGGGGCCGTGTACCGCGCCAGGCAGCTCGGGATCGACCGCGCGGTGGCGATCAAGCTTCTGATGCCCGACGCTGACGCCGTCGACAGCACCGCGGTGCAGCGCTTCCAGCGCGAGGCGAAGCTGTCCAGCTCGCTGGAACACCCCAATACGATCACGATTCACGACTACGGGCAGTGGGACAACATCCTCTACCTCGTCATGGAGTATGTCCGCGGCGAGAGCCTGCGGCAGCTGTGCACGCGCGAGGTCCGTCTGGACCCGACGCGGGCGTTGGCGATCACCCGACAGATTCTGCTGAGCCTTCAGGAGGCGCACTCGCGCGGCATCATCCACCGCGACATGAAGCCAGCCAACATCATGCTCTTTGATCGCGTGGGCGAGAAGGACGTGGTCAAGGTGCTGGATTTTGGCATCGCGAAGTTCATCTCCAACGACGCCGAGGTCATGGGCGCAGAAGCGGCCCAGAAGGACCTGACGGTCGCCGGAAGGATCGTGGGGACGCCCCGCTACATGGCGCCGGAGCAAATCCGCGGTGGCAAGCCTTCCCCCACGAGCGACCTGTACGCCATGGGGCTGATTCTGTTTGAGATGATCGTCGGACAGCGCGCGGTGCACGGTGACTCGACCATCAGCCTGATCGCCATGCAGCTCAGCGACGCGCCCGCGGTAGACCCCAACGATCCGCGGATTCCGGGGCCGATGCGGGACCTGATGCGCCGAGCCACCGCCAAGGACCAGGAGGAGCGGTTCTCGACGGCTGCGGAGTTCATCGGCGCGATCGACGAAATCGACAAAGGCGCTCTGGCCGCCGCGAGCAACGCCGCCGCCGCGGCACCGCCGCCGGTGCCTGGCGCGTCGTCGAACGTCGGCCTCACGCCGCTCGGCGACGCCGACCTGGAAGTTGTCGAGGCCCAGGCAGGCCCGCCCGTGGTTCCCATCCTTGCCGCGGCCGCGGCCGTGTTGCTGCTGGTTGGCCTTGGGGTCGTCGGCTGGGTTGCCTTTGGTGGGGACGGAGTCCCGGCTGACGCGACGCACGGCGCGGTCACCAACGATACCGCAGGCGTCGGAGACGGCGCCGACGGCGCTGGTGCCGTGGCAGGCAGTGGACGCGCAAACGGGGACGATCAGCTGGCCGTGGCCGACGGTGCCGTGGCCGAAGCGGATGGTGCCGGCAAGGAAGTGGGCGACGGGGCCGATGATGGTGTTGTCGTGGCAGACGGCGACGGGGCCGCGGAGGGAGCCGAGGGTGCCGAAGGCGCCGTTGTGCCGCCTGGCGCGAACGGTGAGCCTGCCGACGACAAGGCCGCGGCCGACGCCGAGGCCGAAGCCCAGAAGGCGGACGACGAGGCAGTCGCAGGTGCCGCCGCTGACGCCGCCGATGATGCGGCCGCCAAGAAGGCCGCCGCCAAGAAGGCGCGCGACAAGAAGAAGAAAGACAAAGAGAACAGAGCTCCGGCGGATCCTCCAAAGGAGAAGAAGGACAAAAACAACCCCTACAAGCCGTTTTGACTACCCAAAAAACGCTGTTTCAGCTCGTTGTCGTCGGACTTCTCACCGGTTGCCTGGCCTGCGGAGGCCCGCAGCAGAAAGACGATGAACCCGTGGGTCGCCCGCCCAGCGCGGACGAACTCGGGCCTCTGGACACCCGCGACGCAGATGACCAGGGCCAGGGTGGCGCGGACGACGACGGCGAGCGCGCCTCCCAGGATGCCGACTCGGAGGACGACGAGCGGTCGTCCCGGCAGGACCCATGGACAACCAAGTCAAGGGCACAGAGCCAGGCGGAAATCCGAGAGGACCTGACCTTCGAGGGTGAGTCCCGGCTGGGCACCCTGGTGCAGCTCAGCAGCGGTGGTCAGAACGCGGAGGCCTACTTCAGCCCCTCCGGCGAGCGACTGAGCTTTCAGTCCAGCCGCGGGGACGTGAACTGCGACCGCATCTTCACGATGAAGCTCGACGGCAGCGACCTTCAGACCGTGAGCAACGGCATGGGCGTCACCACCTGCGCCCACTACATGCCGGACAACCGTCACGTAGTGTTCGCGTCTACGCACCGCGAGCAGCTCCACTGCCCACCCAAGCCGGACCCCCGCGAGTTTGGCGGGTATGTCTGGCCCGTCCACCCCGAGTACGACATCTTTGTGGCCGACCCCGTGGATGGGGGCGAGCTGCGACAGCTGACCAACGCGAAGGGG
>CALBXO010000163.1 GCA_937890335.1 uncultured Pseudomonadota bacterium
GCCGTCGCACGCGTCCCCGATGCCATCCTGGTTGCGGTCGCTCTGGTCTGCGTTGGGGACATCGGGGCAGTTGTCGTCCGCGTCCGCGACGCCGTCATTGTCGCTGTCCTCGCCCTGGCAGCGCTCCACGGTCACCTCACCATCGCAGCTGCTCCGGATGCCGCCGTATTGGTCCTGGTTCTCGTAGCAGACGTAGTAGGTCCCGCAGTCCAGGTTGTTGACCGACGTGCTCGTGAACCCCCAGGCCACCTGCGTGTGCACCAGGGTGGCGCCGTCTCTGGAGGGTCGGTCGTTAAGGTAGATCCGTACGCTGCTCCAGTCGCTGACCTGCGAGCGTGCCCGGTTCATGGTCCACCCCAGAAACACGCTGCCTGGGTCCACGTTGGGAAAGGCGGATGTGGACGTGACCTCCGGCAGCCGCCGGTTGCAGATCTGAATGCCGTGCTGGGCGTAGTTGCTGCCGGGGTTGACGGTCGTCCAGCCGTTCCGCGTCACGTAGTGTGTCAGAGGGCTGACGATGCGGTGCGGCGTCAGACGGATGTTGTCCCAGTCCGTGCGGTCGCGGTCGTTGTCCGTCCAGCCAAGTCTGGCCTCGTAGAGAGACTGGACGCCGGGCGGCAGGTTGATGCCGGGGTTGCCAGGGGACCACTCCGCCGTGATGTCGAGCGTACCACCCTCGCCCACGTCGTAGGTCGTAAACCGGTTGGTGGGCCACTCCTCCAGCTCGTCGCGCCGGTTGAGCTCCGTGTTGTCCAGAAAGACCTGGACCTGGGTCGACAGCGCGCCCGTTTCGTTGAAAGCGCCGTCGCAGGGCTCGCCCGTCTCGGGGTCGGTCTCGGCGTGGTAGAGCAAGAGGCGAACGGTCACGGTCTCGGCCGCCGCTGGAATTGCGGCGAGCAGGACGGTGCCGACGAGCAGCAGACTGACGATGTTCTTCATGGCTGAACTCGCTGTGCGCCGAGGCGACCGTGTAGACGAACCCTAGCAGACCCAGGGGCGGCACCTAAGCGTCACGGAACCGGATCTTCAGACCGCGGTTACTCCAACGCGGCGCAGTCGTTGGGTGTGGGGCTCGATTGGACCCGCCAGCCGTCTTCGGTGCGCTCGATGGAGTTGCCGCTGCCAGAGTCGCGCACGTGGGGCTCGACCGCGTCGCCGTTGGCGTCGATGAGACGGTTGGTGTTGGTCCCGCCGTAGATGACCGCGTCAATGGGGATCGTTCGCGCGTCGACGGACCCGGCGGGCACGTCAAACAGGGCCAGTCCGTCTGCGGTGCTGCCGCTGTTCTGGAAGTTCGGGTTGAAACGGATGGATTGGTCGAAGACGGGGTTGCCATTGTCGCCATTGCTCGTCGGACCTCCGACGACGAAGCACTGCCCTGGCATCAGCGTGCCGCTCAGCTGCACGCGAGACCATGTGTAGTCCTCCCCGCCGTTGCCGATGCTGTATCCGGACAGGTCCACTGGCGATCGCGTTCCATTGAAGATCTCGACCCACTCCAGCCCGTCGTCGCCGCCGGCGGTGTCGTAGAGAACCTCGGACAGAACGAGGGCCAGGTTGCGCGCCGGCAAAACCACCACATCCACCCCGATGGCGTCGTCGCCGTCGCCGGCGATCAATCGCTCGGTGCCGCTGGCGAGCCCTTGCACGGCAAAGTCCGCCCGCGAGGCGAAGGCGGGCACGTCCACGAACGGTGGTGCTGACAGGGCGGTTCCCGGATCCACGGTGAGGGCGATGCGCGCGCCGCCCGATTGGGCCGGTCCATCCAGGACCAGGGTCACATTGGCGGAGCGGCCCTCACGCACGGGTTCCACGACGAGCAGCGATTCCGGCACCGCGACCCTGTCCGGGTCCAGTAGCCGGACCTGTGCCGTCAGCCTGGCGTCTCCGTAGGTCGCTGTGAGCGTCACGGGGACATCCGTCAGCGTCGTGGCCCGCACCTGAATCGTCTGGCGCGCCTGGCCCGCCTCAAACGCCGCGTTGGTCACGATGAGGACGCCGGGGTCGGAGCTGGTGATGACCACTTCCGTATCGTCGCCCTCGGCGCCGCGGCTGAGCACCACTTCCAGCGCAGGGACGGTGTCCACGACGCGATCGAGGACCTGCGCATGGACCTCGGCGGGCCCAAACGAGACCAGGCGCGGCGGCAGCTCGACCTCCTCGATGTCAGCGGCGGAACGCGGCTCGATCTTGGAGTCTTCCGCATCAAAACGCAGGACGCCCGTCACGCGCAGCTCGGCGCCGACGGACGGCAACGAGCCGCTGTGCAGGTAGTCGCCGACCCGCAGCGCGCTGTCGAGCACAAACTCGCCCGTCGGGTCCTGGTCTCCGAGGCCCGCGGGTGGGTTGAGCCCAGTGACCACGCCCGCGGTCCGAACCAACACCCCCTCGTACGCGGCCGCGTCCGGGCCACCCGTGCCTATCTGCTGGGACGCAGCCACAGCCGGGGTCGGCGTGGGCGCGGTGCCGATCACCTCGATCTGCGTCACCCCAGAGACCTGAATCTGACCGAAGAACGCGGACACCGCGCCGTGCACACGCACGACTTGCCCGGGCTCGACCTGAACCAACCCGAGTGGATTCTCGCTCGGCACATACACGTGGAGGCCCGTATAGCGGGCGTCGCCGTTGGGCCACTCGGCCTCGGGCACCTGCACAAAGAACCGCCGTCGGACGCCGCCAGTGACGACGCCCTCCACGATCACGGACTCGCCGTCGGTCAGGCCGCCGCGCTTGACCGTCGGGATGGGCACCCGGCAGCCGGCGGGACCGAGATTCGCCTCATCGGGACATGCGTCGCAGGCGTCCCCCTTGCCGTCGTCGTCGGAATCCAACTGCTCTGGGTTGGCGGTCGACGGGCAATTGTCCGCACCCAGAACGACACCGTCTCCGTCGACGTCGTCCGGTCGGGGGACGATGCATCCATCCCCCTGTTCCGTCGCGCACAGGTCACACAGGTCGCCCACACCATCGGCATCGACATCCGCCTGACGGATGCCGTCCATCGGCCGGACTGGATTGAACACGGACGGACAATTGTCGGCGGCGTTGGGAATCCCGTCACCGTCACTGTCGCCCGCGGTCGACTCCCCTGCGAACTCCCCCTGGCGGAAGGGCAGACAGGACGGCTCCCCCTCCGGGTCTGAACAGAAGTAGAGACCCACCGCGTTACGGTTGGCCGCGGCCAGCGCCGCGTGTGTCATCCCCAGTTCCCTCTGCGCACAGACCCAACGAGGCTCGCCGCAGACATCGCCCATGTCCTCGCAGCCGGGTTGCCAGGCCGGTACGGTCGCGAAGAGGGAAGCGTCTCCGTACATCGGAAGCCCACCGCGCACCACGAGGCGCACGTCTTCCGAGGCGGCGCTGATGACCGCTTCGTAGGGATCGTCCTCCCCGTGACGGTCCACCACCTGGATGTCGGCGAGCAACCCGCGGCGAATGGCACCGAGTCTGTGATGAAGGTGGATGGCCGCGGCGCCGTTGATCGTCGCCATGCGCCACATCTGCTGCGCGGTCAGCGCGCCGCCGTAGTTGCGCTCGTTGAGCTCGCGCGCGCAGGCCAGCTCCCGTCCAAGGTGGGCGGAGCCACTGGGCATCCAGTCCGTGCCCATCGCCACGAGCACGCCCTGGGCGACGAGCATCGGCACCGGAGCCGTGTGCCCGTAGAGAGACACGTTGGAACGGGGCGACCAGACCACGGCGGCTCCGTCGGCGGCGATGCTGGCGCCATCGGACGCGTTGAGCGCCACGCCGTGCACGAGGGCCGCGTTGCCGGCAATGGCGTCCACGCCGCGCATCGCGTCCGAGATGCATAGAAACTCGTTGCGCGACTCCGCGTCGATGCCTTCAGACACGTGCGGCACCCACGAGGTCAATTGCGTCACGGAGTCCACCGGCAGCCTGGGGTAGCTGCAGGCGTCCGTGAGGTAATGCCCGTCGTTGTCACCCAGGGGAAACGTCTCGAGCTGCGGCGACGCGGCACCGACTCCCTCGTTGAGGCCGTCGTCATCGAGGTTGCGCAGCGCGCCGCCGACCCCGCCCGAGGC
>CALBXO010000164.1 GCA_937890335.1 uncultured Pseudomonadota bacterium
ATAATGCTCACAGCGACCGCACTCCGTGCACGCGTAGGTGTCGAGCAGCTGCTTCCAGCTGAGCTCCTCCACCTCGCTGACGCCGAACTTCTCCGCAGTCTCATCCTCCAGGTCCATGACGTAGAGGGCACCGGCGGGCTCAAGCTTGCGGAAGAAGACGTTGGGCATGGCGCCCAGCAGGTGCAGGTGCTTTCCAAACGGGATGTAATTGAGGAAGAACATCACGATCCCGATGTGGACCCAATATCCCGTGTGGTAGAGGGCCCACAGGCCGCTGCCGGCGCCCCCCACCAGCTCTTCGTGCGTGTATTGCCCCACGCCGCCAAATGCGAGCGCGACCGCCCGTGCGACGGGGGTCCAGGCTGGGTCGTGGCCGAGGTCCGCCACAGGCATCAGGGCGATCTCGGCCCCATTGGCCACGAATTTGGTAATCATCAGGCCAAACAGCAGGCCAATGATGATGGCCGCGTCCATGCTGATGACGGCGTGTTTGGGTCTGAGGACAAAGCGCCTGTACGCCGCGATCGTGAACACGATCAGCAGGACGAAGGCGATGATGTCCTGGGCAAAGAGGACCACGTTGTAGAGCGCGTCCCCCATGATGGCGGAGTAGTGGAAGTCCCAGACGAAGCCACGGATGAAGTACTCCGTGGTCTCGATCTGGAGAACGAGAAAGCCCCAGAAGATGAAGAAGTGGAGCAATCCGGCGGGCTCGAGGATGACCCGCGACTGGCCCAGGACAAACTGGACGAAGGACGCCACCCGACGCGTGGGGCTGACGGGCATCCCCTTCTCGGGCTCACCGGGCTTGGCCTTTCCCGGCTTCCGGTGATCGGCGCCGGAGCGGATGAGACTAAACAGTTTGTAGCCGATCCGGCTAAACAGCCCGAACCCGGCGATCAGCATGACGGCGAGCACTGCCGCGCGAGCGATATTCAAACCCATGAGGCCTCCCAGAGAGTCCAGGCACCGTATACCCGGCCTCGCCCCCTTCCGCAACGTTAACGCGCCCTGCGACAGGACCCGGGTCTACGGCAGGTCCACGCTGCGTATCAGGTCGCCCTGCTGCAAGGACTGCACGACCTCCAGGCCATCGGTGGTGCGGCCAAACACCGTATAGCCGCCGTCCAGGTGCGGGTGGGGCCGGTGTCCGAGGAAGAATTGGCACCCCCCAGTGTCCTTGCCTGCGTGCGCCATCCCGAGGGTGCCAGCGCCATAGGGCAGGCGGGTCCACTCGGCGGGCAGCGAGTAGCCGGGGCCTCCGTGTCCGTCGCCGCGCGGGTCTCCGCCCTGGCTGACAAAGCTCGCGATGACCCGGTGGAACGGGACGCCGTTGTACTCGCCCTTCTTGGCCAGGCTCAGGAAGCTGGCGACCGTCGCCGGGGCGTGCTGCGGCCACAGCTCCAGTCCGATGTTGCCGCGGGTCGTCCGCAGCACGACCTTGACCGGCGGGCCCACGTCGCCGCGAGCCTCGACCTTCGCGGGTTTCCAGGCGATCGGCTGGGCTTTGGGGTCCAGCGCAAACAGGGTGGACACGGCGCGCGCACGGACCGCGTGGTTGGGGTTGGCAGTCCAGGGGCGGACCACTGCGGCGGCGCCCTCCGGCTTGTGCTTCTTGATGGCGTCGAGCGCCTCCAGGACCACGTCCAGCTTGTGTCCGGGCAAGGCGGTCGCGCCGTCGGCGATGAGCGCCAGCAACGCAGCGCCACGCGCGCTGATCTTCACGCCGTAGCTGCGCAGGATGGGGTCCGTCTCTGCCAAGGCCCTCGCGCCCAGTGGCTGCACGAGTTTGGCGCCGTCGTCGCCGCTCTCAAAGATCTCCGCGGTCTGCATCAGGACGGCGATCTTGAGCTTGGGCGGGGCGTCTTTGGTGTAAGCGGCGTCGAGAAGCGTCACTTTGTCCGCCGGCTTTTCGGCGAGCGCCAGGCGCGTCTCCAGCGCGAGCACCTGCCGCGCGACCGCGGGGTAGACGCGCTCGAGGCCCTGCGCGCAGGTGGAGACGCGGCTCAGTTTCTTGTCCATCTTGTCGAGCGCCGCAGCCGTCTTGCAGTGCAGGAGCGCCGCATTGAGGTCCTCTCCGAAGGACGCGTCCTTGCGCCGAAGCGGGCCCCCCGGCGCCGCTGCGTCGTGCAGAGTCGTCAGGACCTTGCGCGCCCGGTCGGCCGCGGGGAACGCGTGGAGGCCGTCCGCTACGGCCAACAATGCGTGAAACAGAGGCTTGTCCAGGCCAATGCCGTGCTCCAGGAGGTCCGGCAACACCTCCTTGCTCAGCCACTCCTCCAGGACCGTCAGCGCGTTGTCCGCCTTGGCGGCCAGGAGGTGGTTGACGGCATGAATCTGTGTCCAGACGTCGCCGCGGTAGTCCACGGGTTCGAGGTTGTCCATCGTGGGTTCGGGCGGCGTCATCAGGACGCCCCGCATCAGAGGCACTTCCCACTGCTCCAATGAAGTCAGGGAGCGGATCGCCATCGCCCTCTCCTCGTTGGGGCGGACCTTCTCAAGCGCCTGGTTCATGTCCGGAATGGCGCTCTTCACCTTCATGCGCATGAGGGCGTAGGTCGCGGCCTCGCGCGTGACGGAGTTGGTGTCGGCCGCGCGCAGGCGGATGGCCTGTACAAACCCTTCGCCTCCCGCGCCCGGGGTCTTGGGTGTATAGCGGCTCAGGAGGGCAAAGCTGTGCATGGCGGTGGCGACCACCCTGGGATCTCCATCGTTCACGGCGTCCAGGAGTATGTCCACCACGCCTTCGGCCTTCTCGCCACCGAAGCGTCGCGTTCCCCAGGCAATGGCCTCCCTGACCTCGGGGTCTTTGCGCTCATTGCGCTCCTTGGTCCACGCCTGGAGCTGGCCGGTGCGCAGGTCCTTGGTCGCCTGCTCGTCGTCTGCCAGCGAACCCACGAGGATCGCGGAGGCGAACGCGGTCTGCGCCCGAACTCCTGCGTCGTCGTCGTCCATGAGGACCAGCAGCGGGCTGACTCCCTCCGCAAGTCCGACCCGCCCGATGGCGAGCGCGGCCCGCGCGCGGACCGAGGCCGACGGGTCCGCGGTCAGCGCGATAAGCCCTGTCGCGTCATCGCCGAGCGTCCTGGAGTGTTCCAGGGCCAGGATGCCGCGCAGTGTCTCTGCCGGAATCTCGGACGGGGTGGGCGGCTTGGCGGCCTCTGTGGGCGCCGCCGGCACGGGCTTGTCAGGGGTTGCGGCGACCCCTGCGTCCGTCTGGGCTGGGGCTGGCGGGGGGTCAGACTTGCAGGCTGCGAGGCTGAGGAGAACGGCTGTGAGGGTTCCGAGGAGCTTCATGGTCTGGCGGGGCTGGAGGGCTGCGAGGCGGGCCGTCAACAGGGGCGACCAGGCGGTTGTTTCCAGGGGTGAACAGCTCGAGGTGTTCGATTTTCTTCCTGATCCATCGTGGATCACCTGCGCCAGGTTCGAACAGGGTGCGCGCGGCACCGCCCCGTCGTGACGGGGATCGGCGGCTTGGCATGCCGGTTGCGATAGCTCGGACCGGTGGCGTCAGCTGGGTCGATCACACGGTGAAGGAGTTGAAGATGGAAGTCACGTTCTGGGGTTGTCGCGGCAGTGTTCCGGTCTCGGGTCCTCACTACATTCGCCACGGGGGGGCGACCACGTGCATCGAGGTGGCCATCGCCGGGCAGGACCCGTCCACGCCGCGCACCGTGGTGCTCGATTGTGGGTCTGGCCTGGCCTCATTGGGGCGCAGTTGGGGGCCGCGCCCACCCAGCGCTCTGGTCCTGGTCAGCCATATGCACTGGGACCACATCCAGGGTTTTCCGTTCTTCGGCCCGTTGTTCCGCCCCGATGGCGCGTTCACCTTCGTCTCGGTGCCGCGGCAGGGGCAGACCCTGCGGCAGGTTCTGGCGGGTCAGATGACGCGACCGACGTTTCCCGTCGGGCTGGACATCGTGCCGGCCGAGCTCCAGTTCCGTGAGGTGGCCGACGTGGGCTCGGCCCGCTTTGGGGCGCTGCAGGTGAGGTGGTGCCGGGCGAGTCACCCCGGTGGCTGCACAGCGTGGCGCCTCGATCATGGCGGCGCGAGCGTGGTGTTCACCGGCGATGTCGAGTGTGACGGCACCGTGCCCGATGAGATTGTGGGGCTGGCCGAAGGCGCCGACCTGCTCATCATGGACAGCCAATACCTCCCCGAAGAGATCGCCGGTAGGCGTGGGTTTGGACATTCGACGCCATTGGAGGCCGCCGCCGTCGGCGTTGCCGCGGGTGTGGGGCGCCTCGTCCTGACCCACCACGACCCGTCCCACACGGACGCGACTCTCGATCGCAAGCTCGCCCTCGCCCGGGCTTGCGCGCCGCGTCTCCAAATCGACAACGCCCACGAGGGGCTGTCGTTGGGGCTTGCGGCAGCGCCGGGCCATGATGACTTGTTCGGAGCGCGCTTGTGATGGCAGCGGGGGACCGGCGCCCCGGCCCGCGCGTGGCTGGCAACGCCCTGTGGAGACTGATGGACGACCCGCTGCTACTGGCCCTGGGAGATGTAATCCGCAAGGAGGTCGGCGCGGACGAGCTCCTCGCGCATGTGGTGCAGGTCATGGCCGAGCGGCTGGGCGCCGACCGTGGCACAATCTTCGTCGTGGACCGCGGCGGGGACGAGCTTGTCAGTGTGGCAGGCGAGCTGCCCGAGCTGCCCGAGATCCGGGTGCCTGTGGGGCAGGGCGTTGCGGGCTACGTGGCGCGGACCGGCAAAGTCGTCAACATTCCGTACTGTGTGCAGGACGCCCACTTCTGGCCCGAAGTGGACGCGCAGACGGGGTACAAGACGCGCACGATGATCGCCGGGCCGCTCCTGGACGAGGCTGGGGCGCTGATCGGCGTGGTGCAGTTCCTCAACAAGGGTGGACCCGGCGCTGGCGATGCCATCTTTGACGACGGCGACGTGGCCGTGTTTCGTGGGCTGTGCGGGCAGGTCTCCGCGCTGCTGGGCCACACGACGCTGGCGCAGTCCGCCGGCGCGACAGCTCCGGAGCGCCCCGTGACCAGCGGGTTCAACCGCATCGTTGGTCTGGGCCCCGCGATGCAGTCGGTCTACGCGCGGATCCGCAAGGTTGCCCCCACGGAGGCCACCGTCCTGCTGCGCGGGGAGTCGGGGACGGGCAAGGGGCTGGTGGCGCGGGCCATCCACCACAGCAGCCGGCGCCGCGGCGGCCCCTTTGTCCACCTGGACTGCACGACGCTGCCCGAGAGTCTGATTGAGAACGAGCTGTTTGGCCACGAGGCCGGCGCCTACACCGGTGCACGGGACCGGCGGCGCGGAAAGGTCGAGCTCGCAGACCACGGGACGCTGTTTGTGGACGAGATTGGCGATCTGCCGCTGGCCCTCCAGAGCAAGCTGCTCACGGTCCTGCAGGACCATAAATACACGCGTCTGGGCGGCTCCGAGACGCTGACCGCCGACCTCCGAATCGTCGCTGCGACCAACCGGAACCTGGAGGACCTCGTGCGGCGCGGCCTGTTCCGAGAGGACCTGTACTACCGGCTGCGCGTCGTGGAGATCGGCATCCCACCGCTGCGCGAGCGGGGACAGCGAGACCGGCTCAAGCTGATCGACCACTTTGTGGCCGCGGCCGCCAAACGGCACGGCAAGATCGTGGATGGAATCCATCCCGATGCGCTGCGCAGCCTGCTGGAGCACAACTTTCCGGGCAATGTCCGGGAGCTGGAGAACTGTCTGGAGTCGGCGGTCATCTTCTGCGAGGGCCAGATACGCCCCTCGCACCTCGGTCTGCCGCGCCGGGGCGCGACTCTGGAGATGCCGGCGGTGACTGCCGCGGCGGCTATCGACGCGGATTTTGCCCGTGAGCCGAGCCTCAAAGAGCTCGAGGCGGGCTACCTGCGTCACTTGCTCGCAAAGTACGAGGGCAATCGGTCGCAGTGCGCCCGCGTATTGGGCATTGGCCGCAACACGCTGCTGCGCAAGATCAAGGACTACGAGCTGGACGGGTAGGTCGGGCTCGGGCCGTTGCCCACGGTCAGCGCGCGGGGCCGGCGTTGCGAATCGCTTCGGAGCACCCTTCCTCGTAGGCGGCGAAGTTCGTGTGGAAGAGCGCCGCCAGTTTGGCCGACGCCGTGTCGAACTCGCTGCGGTTGGACCACGTACTGGCGGGGGTCAGGATCTCCGTGGGAACGCCCGGGCACGTCGTCGGCACGTTCACCCCAAAGATGGGGTCCGCCACGGTCGCCATGTCGTCGAGGGTGCCGCCATGAATGGCGTCGATGATGGCGCGCGTGTACTTCAGCGAGATGCGGTTGCCGGTGCCGTACGCGCCGCCGGTCCAGCCCGTGTTGACCAACCAGGCGCGGGCACCGTGCTCACGCATCTTGTCCGCCAGCAGCTCCGCGTAGACCGCGGGGTGCATCACCAGGAAGGCGGCGCCAAAACACGCGGAGAACGTCGCCTGGGGCTCCGTGACACCCATCTCCGTGCCTGCGACCTTCGCCGTGTACCCGCTGATGAAGTGGTACATGGCCTGCTCCGGCGTCAGACGGCTGACGGGGGGCAGCACGCCAAAGGCGTCGCAGGTGAGCAGGATGATGTTCTTGGGGTGCTCGCCGACGCACGGGATCCGCGCGTTGTCGATGAACTCGATGGGGTACGAGGTGCGCGTGTTCTGCGTGATGTCGGTGCGGGTGTAGTCCACGGCGCGGGTGTCGCGGTCGTAGATGACGTTCTCCAGGACGGAACCAAACCGGATGGCCTGGTAGATCTCCGGCTCCTTCTCCGCGGACAGGTCGATGCATTTGGCGTAGCATCCACCCTCGATGTTGAACACACCATTGTCGGTCCAGCAGTGCTCGTCGTCGCCAATCAGCGAGCGGCGCGGGTCCGCACTCAATGTGGTCTTGCCGGTTCCGCTGAGCCCGAAGAACACGGACACATCGGAGTCGTCGCCGCGGTTGGCGGAGCAGTGCATGCTCAACACACCCTTCTTGGGCATGAGGTAGTGCATGATCGTGAACACGCCCTTTTTCATCTCCCCGGCGTACTCGGTGCCCAGGATGATGAACTCGCCGTCCTCAAAGGACAGGGCCACAGAGGTGTTCGAGTCCACGCCCTCCACGGACTTGTCCGCGGACTGCATTCCGGCGTTGAAGACCCAGTAGTCGGGCTCGCCAAAATTCTCGAGCTGCTCCGGGGTCGGCCGGATGAGCATATTGTGCATGAAGAGCGCGTGGTAGGCGCGGGCGCACACGATGCGGACCTTGAGCTGGTGCTCCGGGTCCCAGCCGGCGTAGCCGTCCACGATGTAGAGGCGGTTGCGCTGGTTGAGGAAGGCGACGGCGCGCTTGCGGTTCTCCAGGAACGAGTCGTGGCTCAGTGGCACGTTGATGTCGCCCCACCAGATGTCCTTCTCGCTGTCCGCGTGGCGAACAATGCGCTTGTCCTTGGGGCTGCGCCCGGTCTTCTCCCCGGAGAAGGCCATGAGCGCGCCGGTGTCGGAGATGGCGTAGTTCGTACCGTATTGAATCGCGTACTCGTAGAGGCTCGCGGGAGTCTCGTTGCGCACGATGTTGGTGACGGTGATGCCGCGGGTGCGAAGTTGAGCAGCGATGGTCATTTGAGGGGACCTCGTTGGGCTGGCTGTCGTTTGGTGACGGAGCCG
>CALBXO010000165.1 GCA_937890335.1 uncultured Pseudomonadota bacterium
TGTTGGCGCCGTTGTTGGCGCCGTTGTTGGCGCCGTTGTTGGCGCCGTTGTTGGCCCCATTGTTGGCGCCGTTGTTGCCGTCGTTTCCGTTGTTGGCGCCGTTGTTCGCGAAGCCATTGTTGGAGGCTGGCTCATCCGCGTCGCCGCACGCCCCCAGGGTCAACAGCGCACACGCGCAGGCCACGGCCAGAAGGCGCATCCAAAGTCCCTTGCTCATGATTCGTCTCCCATTGGCACGCTGCTCAAGCGTGGGTCTTGCGGTCCATCGACCGTGTCCACCTGAACCCCGTGTTTGACCAGGTACCCCAGGCCATTTTCGCCTGCGTAGCCCCCACCTACCACGATCACACGCGTGATGCCCGCGTGGTGGATGATTTTGGCGCACATCAGGCAGGGCTCGCCGGTGACGATGAGCATCGCTCCTTTGGTGGGCACGCCGCTGGCTGCGCAATTGCACACCACGTTCATCTCCGCGTGGTGGCAGCCGATCTCCATGCGGGTTCCCGAGACGACGCCGCGGGTGTCGCGCAGGCACTCCTCGCCGCCGCAGAGCCTGCCGCCGCCGCGCGGTCCACCGTTGTACCCGTCCATGAGGATGACGTTGCGCTCAGGGTCGAGAAGCAGCGCCCCAAACTTGCGGCGAGGGCAATTGCTCGCCTTAGCCAGCGTCAGGCACTGCTCGATGCGAATCCGTACGTGCTTCTCTTTCACCGGGCTCCTTGCGCTGCCCGCGGTCAGCCCTGGCCTCCCCAGGCGACCACATGGTTCCACCCCGACGACGCCGCGGCGTGTCGACCGTCGAACCCTACGCAATACAATACGGTGCTGTCGAGCACGAACAAGCAGTCCTCGCCGGGGATGAGCGCGGTGGCGTCGTGCCAACCGGTGCTGATCCGCTCGTACGCGCCGCTGTCGAGGTCCAGGCTGTAGAGATCCCCATCGTTCTGCAGGATGTACCCCACGCCCGCGACCGCGGTGAAGGCGTAGAGACTCTCCCAGCGCTCGCCGACGAGCCGCCATGTGCCCGCATCCGGATCGATCTCCTGGATGCGGCCATCCTCGGCGGCAAAGAACCTACCCTCGGTAGCAGCCAGATGCGTCAGGCCGACGAAATCAGCGCCGACTGTGCGGTGTTCCCCGTCCAGCAGGGCCTCGTAGATCTTCGCCCCCACACCTACGAGGATACGGCCCCGCGTCCCGGCCAACATGGCGCGGCTGGACCCCCAATGCCGGGAGATGGTCGTATCCTGGCCGGTACCGGGGTCCACCTCCATCAGGCACTCCTGCCAGATGGCGAAGAGCCGATGATCAAAGGCACCCAGGGCGCAGACCTTCTCCCAGCCGGTGCCGATGCGGTCGTTCGTCCCGTCGTCGTAGGCCACGTACAGGCTGGTGCGGTCCACGATGTAGCAGTGTTTGCTCACGCTCTCCTCCGGAATCGTATCAGGCCCACGCTCACCAACGCCGGCAGCAACAGGACATCCGCCGCCAAAGCTACCAGAAACGTCATGGGCAGCAGCGTCCCAAAGAACTGGATGGTCGTGTAGTTCGCCATGGCGAACGGCGCGAACCCGGCGACAAACAGGACGGTGGTGATGACGATGCCGCGGCCCGAGAAGCGGAAGGTGCGCCGGACGGCCAGCGCGTGGTCGTCGGTCCTGTCGGACTCGATGCGCAGCCGCGCCAGGAAGTGAATGGTGTCGTCCACGCCGATCCCAATCGCGATCATCCCGAGTATCAACGTGTCCGTGTCCGTCGTGTCAAAGGCGTACCCACAGACGCCAAACAAGACGAGCAGCGGCAAGAAATTCGGAACCATGGACCCGAGCCCCGCGCGCACGGACCGCAGCCCAATCATCATGAGAAACGCGATGGCGAAGACGCTGAACAGCAGCCCGTTGCGCTGCCCGGCGATGATGAACTCCACCCACGCGCCAAACAGGTACCGGATGCCCGTAACCTCCACAGTGGCGCCCTTCCCCATGTGTTTGTCCGCCAGAGCCTGGACCTGGTTGCCGAGGTCGTAGAGCGCGGAGACACCCTGCTTCTTGGTGTAGACCACCAGGTGTGCGCGCGTACGGGCAAAGTCCACAAACGGCGCCAGGTCCTCCTGTGGGCGCTGCTCCACCAAGGTCATCAGCTGCGCAATTCCGTTGCGGGTCAGCGGCAGGAACTTCTCCTCCGGCAGGCCGGGAAGCAGGGCGCGCCATGCCTCCCGGACGAGATCGGGCAAGCCCAGGACCCGGTCCACGCCGGGCAGCGCCTCCACCTCCCGGTCGAGCACGGCCATGGCGTTGAACACGTCCGCGTCGAGCACCCCGCCCTTCTTGTGCGCGGTCACAAAGACATCGATGCTCGACGTACCGACGTAGTGAGACTCAAAGAACCGCTGGTCCACGCGGACCTGGTTTTCGGACGTGAGCCGGCTGTTCACATCCGCCTCAAACTGGATGAGGGAGATTCCGTACAGGGCGCCCACGCACACCACCGCGAAGGCGGCGATGATGGGCCAGGGGTGGCGCGTGGTCAGTGCCGCGAGCCCCTCCAGGCCGCGATCCATCAGACCCTGCACTTTGCCTGCGACACCGAGTGACCACGATTTGGGCGTGCGCATCAGGGAGAAGAGGATGGGCACGAGCGTCACCGCCAGACCAAACGCGACCACCACGCCCATGCCCATCACGATGCCGAACTGCTGGAACACGGGCGTCGGCACGAAGCTGAGGGACAAGAAGCCCACCATCGTCGTGATGCTGGTCAGAAAGCACGCGGCACCGACGTCGGCTGTCGCGGCGATGATGGCCTCTTCCTTGGGTCGCTCGTCGCCCAGCTCGAGCAGATAGGCGCTGATCAGATGGATGACGTCGGAGAAGCTGATGATCATCACGACGCACGGCACCGCCGTCATCATGATGTGCATGTCCCGGTCGAGCACCATGGCGAACCCGAGCGTCCAGAGCACGGCGAGCCCCGCGGCGGCGCCGGTGACGAGGACGGGCCAGAGGCGACCAAAGATGAGGTAGACGGCCAGCAGGAGGACCAGCACCGTGATGGGGAAGAGGACCTCGATGTGCCAGCGGCTCTGCTCGAGCACCTCGGCCATGCTGCTCGTGATGCCCGCCCGGTGTAGGCTGGACGCTGGGTAGCCCACGTCCTGGAAGATGGCGTAGATCTCGTCCAGCACGACGGCGCCGACCTCCACGGACCGGCTCTCGTCCCAGGTCATCTCGATGACTACGCCAAAGCTGCGGCCGTCGTTGCCCAGCACGAGACCGCCGGCGATGTCGTCCTCCTGGAGCTCCTTCATCAGCGCCGCGCCGCCGTCCTTCGCCCGGCGCGCCTCGGCCGGTATCTGGAGGAAGCGGGTGCCGCCGTCGTCTGTGGGCCGCTGAAGGGACGCGCTGTGCAGGGACGTGACGCGCGCCACGTCCTTGTGGGCCTCGAGGCGCGCGTGCAGCTTCTCGAGCCGGTCGAGGTTCTCCGCGCTAAGCGGGGCGCCCTCCTCGACGCAGACCACGAGCACGTCGTCGTTGCCAAACTGTTGGACGTGCGCCTTGTAGGCCTTGAAGCTCGGGCTCTCGTTGTCGAAGAAGATCGAGGTCAGCGACGTGCGCACCACGGCGCGACTCAGGCTCAGACCCGCGAGCACCGTGAGCACGCCAAGCAGCACCAGCACCGCCACGCGGTGGGCCAGGACAAAGCGCGCGTACCTTGTGAGGAGGTCGGTCACGTCCGGCCATGTTCAGCCGAACGGGCGCGCACGTCCAGCGATGACCCTGTCAACCCGGCTCAGCCGGGTTTCTCGTTTGGGTTGAGCGAGTGATCGGCGAGACAAATCGTCGTGTAGC
>CALBXO010000166.1 GCA_937890335.1 uncultured Pseudomonadota bacterium
GGTGTCGAACAGACACGTGCCCTCGAGCGGGTCCGGCTCGACGGGACACTCGTCACCGCCGATGCACCGGGTCCCAGCCACACCTGGGCAGCACAGGAATCCGTCGCCGCAGCTGGTGTCGTCCTGCTCGTCGCAGTAGTCGAACACGCCGTTGCACTCGTCGTCCGTACCGCACACGTCGCGGTTGAGGTCACAGCACAGGGCGCCGTCACACAGCTCCGGGTCGCAGACGCGCACTGCGGCGAACCCGCAGCAGCGCGTACCGTCACCGCAGCCGTCGTCGTCGCTACACGCCACATGCGCGGCGTTGAGCGTGCAGCTCTCCTGGTTGCCACAGATGTTGGACACGCCCGAGTCGCAGCAGCCGAGCGTCGGGTCGATCTGCTCGCACTCGCCGTCGGCCTGGCATTGGTCATCGCGCGTGGCCGGGTCACAGCTGTTCGGGTCCGGCGCGACGGGCAGGTAGCGCGTCACGCTGGCCGTCGGCACGTCCACCGCGATCTCGTTCGGGCATGTGATGCTGACACCGGTGTCCTGGAAACGCAGCGTGAACGTCTCGTTCGAGTTCGGGTTGCTGACCTCCAGAACGCCGTCACGCACCGTCCTCGTGGTGAAGCAGTGCTGGTCGTCCGCGTTGTACGCACGGTGCGCATCCACGCCGAGCGAGACGAAGAACTGCGCGCGGGCGCCATCCGCGTAGTCGGCCTCCGTGATGTCCAGCTCGCTCCAGACCTGACACGAATCAAACTCGAGGCCTTCGCCCACGCAACGCAGGGTCTCGTAGATGCAGGTCGGCTCCAGCGGGTCCGGAGGCTCGGGGCATTCCACGACATTGAGGCAGCGGGTTCCGGTCTGCGTCGCACAGCACACGGGCGTGCTGTCGTCGCAGGTGGACGGGTCGTCCACGTCGCAGAAGTCCAGCACACCGTTGCACTGGTCCTGCGTTCCACAGGCCATGCCCTGCGGCACCGAGCAGCACGCCTGGCCGTTGCACAGGTTCGGGTCGCAGACGCGCACCGTCTCAAACTGGCAGCAGGTGGTGCCCTGACCACAGTCGGCGTTCTCGTCACAGGTCGTGCGGACCTCGTTCGGGACGCAGGTCTCTCCGGCGCCACAGATGTTGCGGTCGCCGATGTTGCAGCAGCGCGTGATCGGGTCCACGTCGGAACACTCCACATCCTGCTGGCACTCGTCGCCGCGGTCGGCTGGGTCGCAGTCACCGCCGGGCCGCGCCGGCAGGTAGGGGATCAGCACATCGCGGTCAAACTCCTCCACGGTCTCGTCGGGGCACGTGATGGTCGCCGCCTGGTTCCGAACGTCGATGACGAACGTGCCGTCGACCTCCGGATCGTAGAGCTCGATCACCCCGTCCGTGCGCTCGACGGCCTGGAAACACTGTCCGTTCTGCCCGTTCACGCGCCGCGCCGGGTCCCCGGAGTTGGTGAAGAAATCGATGGCGATGTCGCCGTAGGAGACGCGGCGGATGTGCCCATCCACCAGGTCCTCGCAGCTGTTCTGGACCAGATCGCGGCCCTGGCACTGGAAGGTGCCAAACAGACAACTGTCGCCGAACGGGTCCGGCGGCTCGGGGCATTCGGGTCCGGTCAGGCAGCGCAGCCCCTCGGAGGTCGGGCAGCAGGCGGGAAGCTCGTCGGAGCAGGTGGTCGGGCGGTCTTCCGCACACAGATCCACCACCCCAGCACATTCCGCCGAGGTGCCGCAGGCAGCGTCGACCGTCTCCACATTGCAGCAGACCTCTCCGCCGCAGATCGCCGGGTCGCAGACCCGGACGGTCGCCAGCGCACAGCAGGTGTCGCCGTTGCCGCAGTCGTCGTCGGTGCCGCAGGTGGACCGCAGCTTGTTCTCCACGCAGGCGCCGAAGTTTGTGCATCCGTTGGCCGTACCCAGGTCGCAGCAGACCTCCTCGGTCTCCCCGTCCGGGCACTCGTTGTCGCCGTTGCAGACATCGTCTCGGTCCGCGGGGATGCAATCCTCGGGCGCCGGGGTCAGCGGCAGCCAGGCCTCGAGGGCACCGCGCGCTACGGTCGCTTCGCTGTCATCGGGGCAGAGAATCGTCGCGTTGTTGCCGTCCACGGTCACCGCGAACGAGTCGCCCGTCGTCAGGTCCTCGATCTCGAGGCCGTTCTCCGTGGCGCGGGTGGCAAAGCAGTCGACCCCGTCGCGCTGCGTGCGCGCACTGACAAGGCCAAAGCTCCTGAAGTGGCGAGCGATGCTGCCGGTCTCGTCGTCGATTACGTCGCGAACGTCGGTGTCGCCGTACTCCACGCAGGCGCCCGCGTTGTTGTCCCGGCCAAAGCAATTGACGGTCGCCGCCAGGCACGTGTCCAGGATCGGGTCCGGGGGCTCGGGACAGACATCGCCCACGACACACCGCGCCCCAATCTGCGTCGGACAACACAGCTCGTTGTCGCCACAACTGTTGGGATCGCCGTCGGAGCACAGGTCCACGATGCCGCGGCAGGTGTCCTCCGTACCGCAGACCTGCTCTTGCTCCACGTTGCAGCACAGCGAGTCGCCGCAGACCGTCGGGTCGCAGACGCGCGCCGGGGCAAACCCACAGCAGGTCTCCTCGTCGCCACAGTTCACGTCGCCCTCACACACTGTGCGCGGCTGACTCTGGAAGCAGTCCTGCGCGGTCGTGCAGGTGAACTGGTCGCCCAGGTTGCAGCAGACCAGACCCGATTGGATGTCGCGGCACTCGGCGTTGTCCGCGCAGTTGCGCACCGGCTCGCCCGGGTCGCAGACGTCCGGGAATGGACGCGAGGGCAGGTAGGCCAGCGCGTCGCCGCGCGGCACGGTCTCCACGGTGTTGTCGGCGCAGGTGATCCGCGCCACCGGGCCCTCAAACACGATGCTGAGCTGCTCCTCGTTGATCAGGTCTGAGATGATAAAGCCGGCCCCCTCGGAGCCCACCGCGTCAAAGCAATCGACCTCACCACGCCGCGCACGTCGCGCGGGCCGGTCGATGGCGGTGTAGAAACGGACCTCGCCGCCGCCCTCAAACAGCGCCGTCGTCGTGCCGAAATCCCACTGGTCGCAGGAGTCCAGGTTGCCGGCCCTGCCAAAGCATTGGAACGCGTCGCCGAGGCAGGTGCTGACTACCGGGTCCTCGGGCACGGGGCACTCGTCGCCCACGAAGCAGCGCTGGCCCTGCGAGGTCTCACAGCACTGCTCGCCGTTGGGGCACGTCAGGTCCCCGATCGGCTCGCAGATGTCGTAGATCTCGTTGCACTCGGACTCGCTGCCGCAGATGGGCTCGCTCTCCACATCGCAGCACAGCGCTCCGTTGCACAGGCGCGGGTTGCAGACCCGGACGGGACCGCGCTCGCAGCAGAACGCGCCATTGCCGCAGTCCGTGTCCACCGAGCACGTCTCGCGCGGGCTCGCGTCAAAGCAGCCATCCAGCGTCAGGCAGAGGTTGCCGTTGCCGCCCGGGCAGCAACGCAGCTGCGCGTCAATCTCCTCGCAGTCGGAGTTGGTGTCGCATTGGTCCTCGTAGACCGGGCCGTCGCAATCCGGGGCATTGGGGCGCGCCGGCAGGTAGCGGGCAAACGCCGCGCGCGAGACCGTCTCCACCGAGTCGTCGGCGCAAGTGATGGTGACCTCGGTCTGACCAACCTCCACCGCAAACGTCTCGTTCGCCAGCAGGTTGTAGATGTCATAGCCGGTGTCCGACGCCACCGCGTCGTAGCAGTCCACGTCGCCGTCGCCGGCCCGTATCGCAGCAGCGCCGTAGTGCGAGTAGAACCGGGCAGACACGCCCGTCGTGTACGTACCGTCCAGGACGCCGATCTCGCCATGGTCGGTGCACTCGATGATCTCGCGGTCGCGACCAAAGCAGCTGAGAACGTCGCCGAGGCAGGTGGTCAGGATCGGGTCCGGCGGCTCGGGACACACGACGCCAAACTGACAGCGGGCGCCCTCGAGCGTGTCGCAGCAGACCTCCCCGTCGATGCAGGTGTCCGGGTCGTCCAGAGCGCACAGGTCCACGATGCCGTTGCACTCGTCGCTGGTCGCACAGACGTTGCCGCCCGGGATGGAACAGCAGATGTCGTCGCCGCACACCGACGGGTTGCAGATGCGAACCGGAGCCAGCTCGCAGCACACGGTGCCGTCGCCGCATTGGGCGTCCGCGTCGCAGATCTGGCGCAGGCCATTCTCAAAGCAGCCCTGCGGGGTCAGGCAGTCGTTGCCGTCGCCGCGGTCGCAGCAGCGCAGCTGGGCGTCGATGTCGGCGCAGGCCTGGTCATCGACACACAGGTCATTGCGCTCGCCCGGCGCGCAGTTCTCCGGCGCCGGGCGCGCCGGCAGGTACGCCTCGAGCGCAGGGCGCGGGACGGAGTAGATCTGCTCGTCGGCGCAGGTGATGCGGGCAAACTGTCCGGCAAATTGGATGTTGTGCTCCAGGCCATCCCCCAGAGACAGGAATTGAAGGCCGTCCACGCCGCCGTCGTAGACCTCAAAGCAGCTGACTTCGCCGCGACCGGACCGTCTCGACGGTTGGCCCAGGTGCGTGAAGAAGGACGTGTAGGCGCCACCGTCGTACTCGACGTAGTCCACCTCGCCGCCAGGCCACTCGGTGCACGTATCGCGCACGTGGTCGCGGCCAAAACACTCGAGCGCATCCAACAGGCAGGTGCCAATGAGCGGGTTCTCAGGCTCGGGGCACGTATCGCCGGGCAGACACCGCGTCCCGCCCACCGACTCGCAGCAGAGTTGATCGCCCGGACACGCGTCGAGCTCCTGCAGGTCGCAGTGATCGACAAAGCCGTTGCAGACGGCGTCCGACGCACAGACCTCGTCGCGCTGCACATTGCAGCACACCGCCGGACCGCAGACCGTCGGGTCACAGACTCGTGCCGGCGCGACCTCGCAGCAGAAGTCGTCCCCGCACTGGGCGTCGTCGTTGCACATGACGCGCGCCTGGCTGTCGGCACACGCCGCCGCGCTCAGACACCGGTTGCCGTCGCCGCCTTCGCAGCAGACCGCCGTCGGGTCATCGTCGGCACAGTCGGCGTTGACCGTGCACTCGTTGGAGACGTTCTCCTGGCATTGGTCGCCGGACGGCCGCGGGGGCAAGTAGGGGGTCAGGGAGTCGCGGGCGATCGTCTCGCTCGTCTCGTCCGCGCAGGTGACATTCGCGTTGTCGCCGTCGTACTCGACGGTGAAGGTACCTCCGGTGAGCAGATCCGTGATGGTCAGCCCGCCGCCGTTGGGCAGCTCGATGGCATCGTAGCAATCCAGGTTGCCGCCGGCTCGGACGCGCCGGCCTTCCGCGCCATCGCGGGTGAAGTACGTCGCAACCGTCGCGTCCGTGTACCGGACGCGGGTGAAGCCGAGCGCGTCCAGGTCGAGGCAGGTGTCGAACTCCAGGTCGCGACCGACGCATTGCAGGGTGTCGGCGAGGCAACTGCCCACGACCGGGTCGTCCACCACGGGGCACTCGTCCACGGCCAGGCAGCGCGCGCCGCGCACGGTGGCGCAGCATTGGGTCGCGTCCGAGCAGGTGCTCGGGTCGCCCATGGAGCACACGTCCACGACCCCGTTGCAGGCGGCCTGCGTGGCGCACACATCGGCCTGCTGCACATTGCAGCAGATGGCGTCCCCGCACAGCGACGGGTTGCAGACGCGAGACGGCATGAGCGGGCAGCACACCTCGCTGTCGGCGCAGTGGCCGTCCAGCTGGCAGGTGGCGCGCGGGATGTTCACGGCGCAGCCATCGCCCGGCAGGCAGGCGTTGCTGTCGCCGGTGTCGCAGCAGATGAACTCTTCGTTCTGCTGCTCGCAGACCCCGTGGTCGTCGCAGGCGTCGTCGCGCTGGAACGGGTCACACGCGTCGTCCGCCGGCGCAGCCGTCAGGTACGCCAGGACGGAGGCGCGGGACACAGTCTGGGTGGAGCTGTCCGGGCAGACGATGCGCGCGTCGTCGCCATTAAAGAACACGCGGTAGTTGCTGGACTCGGCGTCCCTGATGTCAAAGCCGCCGCCGTCTCCGATCTCTGATGCGTGGTAGCACAGCGTCTCCTCAAACCGGGCCTGCCGCGTGGACCGGCCGAGGTGGGTGTAGAACCGCACCTCCGCGCCGGAGGCGTAGCTCGCCACGCGCACGTCCAGATCGCCGTAGTCTACGCAGGCGTCGAGCTCCAGGTCCGACCCGGAGCACGCCAGCACATCTGCCAGGCAGGTCTGGGCGATGGGATCCACCGGCTCGGGGCAAGTGTCGCCGACGACGCATCGAGCGCCCTCGAGCGTGTCGCAGCACAGGGAGCCCTCGGTGCAGTCCGGGTTCTGGATGTCGCAGAGGTCGTAGACGCCGTTGCACTCGTCCTCGGTCAGGCACACGTCCGCCTGGTTGATGTTGCAGCAGACGGCGTCGCCGCAGAGCACCGGGTTGCACACGCGCACGGGCCCGGCGTTGCAGCATTGCGTGCCCTCGCCGCAGTGGCTGTCCACCGCGCAGGTGGTCCGCGCGTCGTTGCGGTAGCAGCTCTCGGGGGTCAGGCAGAGGTTGCGGTCGCCGGCGCTGCAGCAGCGCAGGCTCTCGTCCAGGTCCGTGCACTCCTCGGTGTCGGCGCACACGTCGTTGCGCTCGGTCTCCGTGCAGTCCTCCACGGCGGGCCGCGCCGGGAGGTACCGGCGCAGCGCCTCGGCGCCGACGATCTCCATCCGGTCGTCCGGACAGACGATGGTCGCGTCGTCGCCCTCGATGCCCACGCGGTACTGCTGGCGGGTGAAGAGGTTTGTGATCAGGATCGACCCGTCGTCCGCGGAGACGGCATCAAAGCAGCTGTCGCCGTTCTCGGCCCTGACACTCGGCAGCCCGAGGTGCTCAAAGAACCGGCCCACGCCCCCACTCTCGTAGGTCGCCTCGATGTAGCCCAGGTTCGTGCGGACCTCGCAGGAGTCCACGGGGCCCGGCATGCCGAAGCAGCTGAACGTGTCGAAGAGGCAGCTTGCCTCGATGGCGTCCTGCACCGGCGGGCAGGTGTCCAGGTTCACCAGGCAGCGCGAGCCGTCCAGCGTGTCGCAGCAAAGCGCGCCCTCGCCGCAGGACTCGGGGCTGTTGTCATTGCAGTGATCAAACACGCCGCGGCACTCGTCGCCGTCGGCACACACGAGCTGGTTGCCCGTGTTGCAGCAGATGGCGTCCCCGCAGATCTCCGGGTCGCAGACCCGCGCCTGCTCGAACGCGCAGCAGCCCTGCCCTTGCCCGCAACCCGCGTCGCTGCCGTCACAGACGACGCGCTCACTGTTCCGGAAGCAACCCTCGGCGGTCAGACACGTGAAGTCGTCGCCGGTGTTGCAGCAGCCAAGCTGCGGGTCGAGCTGCTCGCAGTCTCCGTCAAACACGCAGCTGAAGTTCCCGTCGGGGATCTCGCAGAGCTCGGCGTCCGGGGCCTGCGGGAAGTAGGCGCGCACGGCCGCGGCCGGCACTGTCGCCGTCGAGTTGTCCGGACAGGTGATGGTGGCCGTCTCTTCCTCGATGGTGATGCCGAAGGCGTCGCCGCTGATGACGTCCGTCACGTTGTAGCCGCCGTCGGTGGTGACGGCGTCAAAGCATCCCTGGTCCCCCGTGTAGGTGCGCCTGGCGGGCGCGCCGTACCGGTTGAAGTACCGGGCGCTCACATCGCCTTCGAACTCGGCGAGCACGAGCCCGATCTGGACATCGTTGTAGCTGACGCACGTGTTGAGTGTGCGGTTGCGGCCAAAGCACCCGAGGGTGTCACCGATGCAGGTGGCCGCCAGCGGGTCCTGGAGCGGCTCGCACTCATCGCCCGTGGAGCACCGGTTGCCCTCGATGGTCTCGCAGCACAGCTCGCCGTCCAGACAGGCGCCGGGGTCGTCTACGTCGCAGTGGTCAAAGATGCCGTTGCACTCCGCCTGCGTGGCGCAGACGTTGGCCTCGGAGATGTTGCAGCACAGCTGCGTCCCGCACAGGGCAGGGTCACAGACGCGGACCGGTGCCAGGTTGCAGCAGACCTCGCCGTCGGCGCAGGTGCTGGTGTCCGCACACTGACTCCGCGGCGTATTGCGCACGCAGGTATCCGCCGGTGAGCAGCTGTTGCGGTCGCCCTCGTCGCAGCAGCGGAAGCGCTCGTCGATGTCGATGCAGGTCTGGTTGTCGGCGCACTCGTCGTCGCGCACGGCGGCGTCACAGACGCCGGGGTCCGGGGCCTGGGGCAACCAGCGCTCAAGGGCCGTGGCGATGGCCCGGTCCACGGTGGCGTCGGGGCAGAGGATGTTCGCAAAGTCGCCCTGGACGCGCACCTGGTAGCTGTCGCCCGTGGACAGGTTCTGGATGGTGTACCCGCTGTCGGTGGCCAGAAGGTCGTAGCAGTCGGCGATGCCGAAGTTCGTCCGGGCCGCCGGGTTCCCAAACTGGGTGAAGAACGACGCGCTCGCGCCGCTGACATACTCGGACACGAAGATGTCGATGCCGTCGTGCTCGACACAGGAATCCAGCTCGTTGTCGCGGCCAAAGCACAGCAGCGTGTCCGCCAGACAGGTGGACTGGATCGGGTCCTGCTCCTCGGGGCATTGGTTGCCATCCACGCAGCGCAGTCCGTTCTGTGTCGGGCAGCAGACCGCCGCGTCGCCACAGGACTCAATGTCGTCCTCGGCGCAGTCGTCAAAGATGCCCAGGCACTCGTTGGCCGTGGCGCAGACCTGCGCCCCCGGCACGTTGCAGCACAGCTCGCCCTGGCACAGCTGCGGGTTGCACACGCGCACCGGCTCGATGTCGCAGCACACATTGCCCATGGCGCAGCCGGCGTCCGTGGCGCACGTCTGGCGAGGAATGTTGCCGCGGCAACTCTCCGCCGGCAGGCAGGCGTTCCGATCTCCCGTGTCACAACACATCAGAGCGTCGTCGATGTCCCGGCACGTGGAGTCTTCCGTGCATTGATCAAAACGCTCCGGCGCGTCACAGCCGTCCGGAACGGCGGGCAGGTACGCCTGGATCGTCTCGCGGTTGACCTCGAATGTGTCGGCGTTGGGACAGCTGATGCGGGCGATGTCACCCTCGTACGCAACGCGGAACAGGTCGCCGTTTGCGCCGTCCGTCACACGCAGCCCGTTCTCCACCTCCACCGCGGTGAAGCACTCCAGTCCGGAGAAGCCGCTCACGCGGCCCACCCGTCCGTCGTGGCGGAAGAAGGTCACCTCGCGGTCCGCGTCGTAGGTGGCCTCGGCGATGCCGATGGCGCCCCAGTCCACGCACGCGTCGAGCTCCCGGTCGGCGCCAAAGCACTCGAACACGCTGAACAGGCAGGAGGACTGCCAGGTCTGGTCGGAGTCGGCACAGAGATCCGGGCGCGGCTGCGCCGGAATGTGGGCGCGCACATCGGCCGCCTGGGCAATCTGCACCGCGTCGCCGGGACAGGTCACCCGCGCCAGGTCCCCCTCGAAACTCACGGTGTACGTCTGCGCCGTGCGCGAGTCCACGACGGTGTATCCGTCGTCGGTCGCGGTCGCCTCGTAGCATTGCGTCTGCCCAAAGCCGACCCGCAGGACCGAGCGCTCCTCCTGTTGGAAGAAGCGCGCACGGGCGCCGGACTCGTACGTCGCGTCAAAGAAATCCAGCTCCTCGTCCTGCAGGCAGACATCGAGCACAAACTCATCGCCCGCGCAGTTGAGGGTCTCGAACGCGCAGTTGTCCGGCCACAGCTCGCCCAGGTCCGGACACTCGCCGTCCTCCAGGCAGCGCAGCCCCTGCGTCGTGCCACAGCAGACCAGTCCCTCGGGGCAGCTCTGCGGGTCCTCGTCGTCACAGAGGTCTTCCACGGTCCGACACTCCGACTGCGTTCCACACGCGCTGGCGGAGCTGAGATTGCAGCAGATCTGGTCGCCGCAGACGCCGGGATCGCACACGCGCACCGGCGCGATCGTGCAGCACTCCTCGCCGTCGCCACATTGGTCTCGCGCGTCGCAGAGGGTGCGCGGAGTGAAGCGTCCGCACGCGTCCTGCGTGAGGCACCGGTTCTGGTCCCCGACGTCGCAGCAGACATACCCATCGCCGAGCTGCTCGACACACTCGGTGTCCTCCTGACACAGGTCGTCGCGCGGCGGCTCCTCGCACGCCTCAGGAACGGGCCGTCCGGGCAGGTACGAGAGCACCGTCTGGCGCGGGATCACGTCCACGCGGTCGTCCGGACACACAATCTGGGCGTTGTTTGCAACAAAGGAGATGCGGTAGGTCTCCCCGCTGGCCAGGTCCTGGACAAAGTACCCCTCCTCGGGGTCGCCGGACGCCTGGAAGCAGTCCACATCCCCGTCGCTCGTCACGCGCGCGGGCACACCCAAAGAGTCAAAGAAGGTGGCGGTCGAGCCGCTTGTGTACGTGACCTCGGTCCGGTCGCGCGGACTGAAATCCACGCACACGGCCTGCTCGTTGCTGGCCCCAAAACACTCAAAGAGGGGGTAGAGGCAGCTGGCGCGCCAGAAGTCCTCCACCACCGGACACTCGTCGATCACGTTGATGCAGCGCTCCCCGTCGAACGTCCGGCAACAGCGCTGGTTGCCGCACGACCCGTCGTCCACGCAGGGCTCGAGCTGCTCGACCTCGCACAGCGGGTGGCGCTCGCTCAAGATCTCCGGAAGGTGCTGGCGCACGGCAAACGTCGGCAGCGTCTCCACGGAATCGTCCGGGCACGTCACGCTGGCGGTCTCACCGTCGAACGCCACGCCAAATGCCTCCCCCGTGTCCGGGTTCGTCACGCGCAGCGCGTCGTAGCCGCCGCGGCCCTGGAAGCGAGCCGTAAAACAGGTCTCGCCCGCGGCGGTGGCGGCCAGGGTGAAGTTGTCAAAGCCGTCGCCCACTACGACCGTGGTCCGGTCCCCAGAGTAGGTGTACTCCGATCGGTCGGTGTTCTCGTTGATCGAACACTCGATGGGCTCGCGGCCCACACCAAAACAGCCGAGCGTCTCGGCGATGCAGCTCTCAAACGGGTAGACGGCCTGCGGCAGCGTCTCCGGGCATAGCTCGCCGGCGATGCAGCGCGACGTGCCTGCGGTGACGCAACACTCGGTGTTGCCGTCCTGCTCCAGACACGTGGCGTCACGGCTACAATCCGGCGGCTCCACCTCGGCGCAGAGGTCGTCCGAGCGGGTCCAGATGCGGGGCAGCCACGGCCTGACGACCTCCTCGGCCCACTCCTCGACGGTGTCGTCCGGACACGTGATCGTCGTCGTGCCAAAGTCGTGCTCGACGCGATACGTCGCGCCCTCGTCCCCCGGCGTCACGATGTCGAGTTGATCGGGGTCGCGCCCCGACTCCAGCGCCCGCAGGGTCAGACAGGCCTCACCGTCGCGAACGACATCCACGGTGTAGGTCCGATCCGGCCTCACGCCACGGGATTCCAGGCCCCCCTCAAACCGCACGTCCACCAGCAACGGCTCGGGCTCGGGCCGAATCGTGCAGGACTCAGCAGCTGGCTCGAGGCCGTGACACGCCAGCGCCGCAAAAATGCAGCTGTCCTCAAAATTGGGTGTCGGGACGTCCGCGTCCTCCACGTCGGGGACGTCGGTGTCTTCCACATCGCCCGTGTCGTCTGCGTCCGCCATGTCGGGGACATCCGCGTCCACGTCCGGCGTGTCCGGCTCCACGTCCGGAGGCACATCGGGCGGCACGTCCGGCAGCACGTCCGGCGTGTCCGGGACATCACCCGCATCCGGCGCGCCAATGCATTGGTTGCCAATGCATTGATCGGCAGGGCACTCACCGTTGCAGGGGGTCGTAACCTTCCCCCCGCCGTTTCCGTCGCCACACGCAGTGGCGAACAAACCAGCGGCGAGCAGAAGGCCCAGGATCTGAACCACTGAGAATTGTGGTTGCTTCGTCGAGTTCATATAAACGCGCTCCGGTCACGACGACGCTAACGCCTGCTTCGTCGGATACGGTGGACACCTGAAATTGGTCGAATCTAGTTTGCCAGCTTAGACCTTAGCACAGCCTCAAGGGCAGCGCGAGCGGGTCATTTCAGCGATAAAACCGCCGTGCGGCCCCGACGGCACGACCCCTGCAACCGCCCGCACCCAGCCGCTCGTGGACCCGCCAGGTCGATGCCCCACCCGATACACAAAAGTTCAGCATTGCGCCCATCCGAAGCCGATCATATCTTGTGGCACGGGTGTAGGGGGAAAGTACCATGGCGAAAAGCGGATCGAGGAGGAGGACGAGGAAGGTCGCCGCGGGTGTGCTCGATCGTCTTGCAGCCCACGAGGGCGCCGAGAGTCGGTCGCGGAAGAAGTCGACCCGCAAGGTGTCCGCACAGATTCTCGACACCCTTCGCGACAACACCCAGGCCGTCCCGTCCACACCACAGATTGCCACGCGCGCCCCCGGCTACGGCATCGTCAAACGCAGGCGGGTCCGGTCCGACGAGGCCCAGCCGAAGACCTCCACGCAGGAGCATGCACGGCTCCGACCGCCGGTCCCACCGGACACCGGCTCCGGACTCGGCGAGCTGCGTCGCGCCGTGGACCTGGACCCTCCACCCCTTCGGCTCGAGCCCGACACGAACCCGGAGATGATGATCGGCGGGGGCGCGTTTGACGCTCAGCCGCTCCTGCCACCAAGCGCGGACACCTGGGACGACAGCCCGCCGTCCAGGTCGGATGCCAGGCCGCTCAAACCACTGCGCACGGACACCTGGGACGAGAGCCCGCCTTCGGCGTTCCGCACACCCCAGCGTCCCCTGCAGTGGGCCGATCTCCAGTGCGCTCCGGTGCTCGACACGGAGACCACGCCGTCCGAGGACGCGGCCTGGCTCCCGATCGCCGTCTCCCCACCCGAGGAGGAGGAGGAGGAGGCCTGGTCGGTCCCTTCGGTAGTCATCTCCGACAGCGCGTTCGGCCCGCAGCCAGCGCTTGCGGCCGCAACGCACACCGACGTGCAGGAGCCCTCCCCGACTCTACCGGGCAGCGCTGAGCTCGCCGGATTGGCTCGCCCCCCGCGCGGCTTCTTGGTTCGGATCCGTGCGTTCCTGGCGGGGCTTCGGGCTGTCTGGAGGAGCACTCGATGAGGGGGTTGGACATGGACCTCGCGAACACGCGCACCATGACGAACCTCGGCAGCGGAGTGGTCCGCGCCAGGCCTCCGCGGCCCAGACCCAGTCTCACCGAAGGCCAGACCCTCGCCGGACGCTACGAGATCCAGAGCCTCATCGGCGAAGGCGGCATGGGCAAGGTCTACTCGGCCACCCATCGTCAGCTCGGCCGCGAAGTCGTCGTCAAGATCCTGGACCAGGACATCGAGACCGATGACGTCGCCGCAGTGCGTTTTGAGCGCGAGGCGCGTGGCCTCAGCCAGCTCGATCACGCCAACATCGTCACGCTCTACGACTTCGGGCACCAGGATGGCGTGACGTACATCGTCATGGAGCGTGTCCCGGGGGAGACCCTCGAGGAGTTTCTGGTCAACAGCGGCCCCTTGTCCGCCGCCGATTTCACCACGATCGCCGCACAGATTCTCGACGCGCTGGGCGAGGTGCACTCGCACAACCTGATCCACCGGGACATCAAACCCTCCAACATCATGCTGTGCCGGCGCGGCGACCAGGAGCTGTTCGTCAAGCTGATCGACTTCGGTCTGACGCGGCTGCTCGGCACCTCCGAGGACATCACAAAACAGAACCTGCTCGGATCGGTCTTCTTCCTCAGCCCCGAGCAGATCAAGGGCAACCCCATCGATCAGCGCACCGACATCTACTCAATCGGTGTGCTCTTCTACTACATGTTGACCGGCGAGTTCCCGCACACGGGCGCCGACGACTTCTCGATCCTCTCCAGTCACCTGTACGAGGCGCCGCAGCCGCTGTCCGTAGCCCTGCCGTTTGACACCAAAGTGTCGCGCGGGCTCCAGCAATTGGTACATGCTTGCCTGGCCAAGACGCCGGATGAGCGCCCCCGCGACGCCAACTCCGTGCTGCGCCTCATGCACCGGTGCATCACCACGCCGGAAGAGCCCACGCCCACCCGCGAGATGCCGCCCCCGCCGGTATCCGGGCCGACCGTGATGCAGTCGCCGACCCCATTTCTCGGC
>CALBXO010000167.1 GCA_937890335.1 uncultured Pseudomonadota bacterium
GTTTGAGCAGAAGGATTTTACCGCCGCGGCGGCGACCTTCCTCGAGGCCCTCTCGCTGGATCCCAACGTGGTCCTCGCGTACAATGCGGCCAAGGCCTACGAGAACGACGGCAAGATCGACAAGGCGCGCCGCTACTACGAGCGAGCCCTCGGGCTCGCGCCCGACGCCGGGCTCAAGACGCGGATCGAAGACTCGCTTCATCGCCTGGACAAGAGCGAGGAGCGACTCCGCGAGAAGCTGACCGCCGACGCCCCAACGACCGGAGTCATCAAGCTGTCCAGCAACCGCCGCGCCACGGTGGTCGTCGCCGGCGAGGTGCGCGGGAAGACGCCACTGGAGCTCGAACTGACCCCGGGCACGTACGCCGTCGAGCTTCGCCGCCGCAACCACATCCCGTACACGCAGGAGATTGCGGTCTCCGCCGGGGGCGAGTACGCGGTGGACGCAAGTCTTGTCGAGAAGTCGTCCGCCTTGGCGTGGACCGGCCTCGGCCTCGCCGGCGGCGGACTGGTGTTGGGCGGCGTGGGCGCGCTCGCAGCGGCGGGCGCTCGCCAGAACTACAACGACGCGCAGACCCTGGAGGCACAGCGGGATCCGGAGCTTTTCGACAAGCTGCGAACCGATGGCGAAGGAGCCAAGGTCGGCTCCCAGGTGCTCTACGGCGCGGCGGTACTGCTCGGCGGGGCGGGCGTTACCATGATGTTTCTGTGGTGGCTGGACCGCGAGGACGAGGACGTGCCCGGCGCGTCGGCGTCCGTCTGGGTCGGGCCGGCGAGCGTGACGGTTGGTGTGACCTGGTAGTCGCGCCAGCAACGCCCATGGCAGCATCGGATTGCCGCCGCTCAGTCCGGATTTGTCGACACCCCCTCAGGGCAACAGGGCACCGCTGGCCTGGTTGATGTGGACGGACAGGCCGGTCGCGTCGGGCACCACCAGGTGGCCCGGCAGCGCGGCGAGCCCGTGTGTGCCGTAGTTTTCGTCGTTCTCCATGGCGACGTTGGCGATCTCGAGCGGCGCCTGGACATCGATCATGTCGTAGCTCACGAACCCTGCGGGGCCGAAACCGCGCGATTGAAGGGGTATCGACCGCACGGTCACAAGGCCGTTGTCCTGTGCCTCCACGGACACGAACAGGCTGACTTTGACAGTGTCGGGCAGCTTGAAGAGGGCGAGGATATCGGGTTCCAGGGCGCCGTCATTGTGTTCGAACACCAGCATGTCCAGGCCCGTTGTGGTGGCATCGTCACCTGTGTCTCCCGCCACTACATAGAGTCGAGTTGAGGTGGCGGCCATGGCCAGGGCGACGCGCGAGACGGACGACTCACCGGTGAGCGTGTAGTTGCGCAGCGCGATGGTTGCGCCCAGGTACCCCTTGATCTGCACGGCGCCGCTCGCGCCGAACGTCCCGTTGTCCTCGTACTCCAGCTCGCCCCAATTCAATGGGTCGACCACGCTCGTTGGGTAGGCGTACAGGTCCGTGCCGCCAGTGAACACCACCGCGGGATCTGCGAGGGTCGCGACGGAGTAGGAGGCCACGCCGACGGGCAGGACAAACGTGTCGTTGAGGCGGCAGCGCTGACAGGCGTCGCTCACGTTTCCGGCCAGCCGGCAGTCGGGACATCGCTCGACGCACTCGCTGCGCCACTCGGCGTCGGTGGCCTGGGGTGTGGGCGAGCGCCCCAGGCAGCTGAGCTCGTAGCCGCGTGCCTCGAGAGGCCCTCCGTCTCGAAAACCCGCCGGCAGTTTGATGTCATCGGGCAAGACCTCTGCCCACCCACCCTCGTCCCATGCAAACCGTTGGACCTTGAGGCCCGAGACGGTGACAGCGCTGGCGACGAGCAACTCGTCTCCGTGTTCCCACGCATCCACATCCAATGCGAGGGTCTCCCCACGCTTCTCAAACAAGGTGGCGCCTCCTGGGTACCGGAGGCCGGACAGGTTTCGGTGCACTTTACCGGTCTGGCTGGTCACGAAGTACAGGTCATTGAGCAGCCCCATGCCGATGACCCCACCGCGCTCGGCGAGGACGCGGGTGCTGAATGGCGCAGTTCCCACCTCGAGCGGAATCTCCGTCCGCTTCGTGTTCTCGTCGTCGATGCTCTCGAGATTGGGCACCCCGGCGGCGTCCAGCTGGTAGACCACGGCGGGCCGCCCGACCCAGAACTCGTTGTTGTCCTCGCCCCGAACAAATTGATGGTCCTCGAGTGCGACAACGGCCAGCAGGCCACTGCGGGCGTGGGCCCCCATGGCGACCTGGCCTTCAGGCAGCGTGATGTGTGAGTGCGCGCCGGCTGTGACGGAGCAAAACAGGTCCCGACCTGGCGAGTCGCGCTGCGGGCTCTCACACTCAGGTTCGATGGCGGAGAAGTCGATGTCTCCCGCGCAAGCCGGGAGGAGGGCCAGGCAGAGGCAGAGCGTCGCGAGTCGTCGTAGATCCATACGGGGAGCCTAGCGAGTTTCCGTGTGCTGGCAAGACGTCGCCGCGGGTGCAGAGTTGCGATAGACTGCGCGCGCAGTCAGGCAGGTGGATGGGTGAAGAACAGCCGCCGCGGTCTCGGCCGCGGCGTGACATCACGTCGCCCAACGTGCGCATAGGATTCTCCATGCGCACCCGGGCGCGACTGACCAGCGTTGAGACGCTGCGCGAGTTTGCGCGGCTGGTGCGGGACCTGAGCAATCTGGCCTCCGCGCTGGATGTCCTGCAGGGTGGCCTCGAGTACCTGACAGGCGACGAGACGCTGGGCGGTCTGGGCATGGTCTACGACGCCGATCGTCGCACTCTGGCGGTGCGACGATCCGCGCTGGTGCGCGGTGACGCCGAGCTGCTTCGGATGTGGGACTTTGGTCGGTACCGGTTCCGTCCCGAGCATGGCAACCTCTGCGTCTCCGCGATGCTCAGCCGCGAGGTGACCACTGCCACGGACCTGCATGCCCTGCTTCAGCCCGAGATGTCGGAAGAGCTGGCGACGCAGGTTGTGGAGCACCTTGGCGTGCAGGAGGTCGCGGCGATACCGCTGTGGTGTTCCGGCCACCCGTGGGGCGTGATCGCGCTGTGGAAGACCGCCGCCTTCGACGCTGACGAGATCGCTGTTCTGGGCTGTGTCGCCGCTGCCGTCGAGCAAGCGTTGGAGCACGTCCTCGACAGGCGCAATGTGGCGACCGAGAGCGCTGGACATGAGGTGAGCCGGGGCGCCTTTCAGGAACTCGTGGACACCGCGATCCAACCGATTCTCGTCATCGACCCGGTGGACGGCCGCATCCTGCGGGCCAACCCGCGCGCCTGCCACTTCACGGGCTATGAGGTTGGCGCACTGCTGGAGCGCTCGTTCCTGGACCTGCGCATCGGGGACGGACCCGACAGCGCCGCTCGCCTGATCTACCGGACGGTGGAGCAGGGCACCGTGCGGGCGGACGACGCGGCGATTCGGCGCGCGGACGGGCGTGTCGCGTTTGCCGAACTGGTGGCGCGTCACGTCACGGACGGGGCAGATCTGTACGCCGTGGAGTCGGGACCGGGTGTGATTGTGGTCATGCTTCGCGACACGACGGAGAAGCGCGCTGCGCAGGGGAAGATTCAGGCTGCGTTCGACCGTCTGAGCGCCATGGTGGAAGACCTGCAGCGGTCAAACACCGAGGTCCGCAAAGAGCGGGAACGGGTCATCGAGGCCAACCGCCTCAAGAGCGAGTTCCTGGCCAATATGAGTCACGAACTGCGCACACCGATGAACGCGATCATCGGGTTCACCAGTCGGGTGCTCAAGACCGGGGACGACCGCCTGAGCGCGCGCGAACGCCGGAACCTGAACATCGTCCTGCGCAACTCAGACCAATTGCTCATCATGATCAATGATCTGCTGGACTTCTCCCGACTGGAAGCCGGCAGGATGGAGATCAAACCGGAACACTTCCACGTCTACGACCTGGTCGAGGAGTGCGCGGAGATCACAGCGGAGCTGCTCGGCGAAAAGCCGGTGGAGCTCGTCATCGAGTGCCCGGCGGATCTGACGGTGGAGACCGATCGGGGAAAACTGCGTCAGATTCTCATCAATCTGCTGTCCAACGCGGCAAAATTCACGGAGAAGGGACGGATTCGACTGTCCGCGCAGCGGGTCGTGCCCGACCACGGCGAGGAAGAGGTGCAGCTGAGCGTCTCGGATTCCGGCATCGGGATCCAGACTTCGCACCTCGAGCTCATCTTTGAAGCTTTCCGCCAGGTCGATGGGTCCTGGACTCGCCGGGAAGGCGGTACGGGGCTGGGGCTTGCCATCACAGTGAAATTGGCCGACCTTCTAGGAGGTCGGATGTCTGTCACCAGCGAGGTGGAAGTCGGTTCGACTTTCACGCTCCATTGTCCGCTCACGCCGCCACGTCAGATCGTGGAGCGCGGGCAGATGCTGGGTGCGTAGCCAAAACGGGGACATGGGTCGCGTTCTCATCGTTGACGACAACGAAGACAATCTGCTGCTCTTCCAGGAGTACCTGGAAGACAACGGCTTTCAGACACAATTGGCGAAGTCGGGACAGCAGGCGCTGGATTACCTGGAGTCGGACAATGACGTGGATGTCATCGTGCTGGACATCCAGATGCCCGACATGGACGGGTTCGAGGTCTGCCGGCGGGTCAAGAG
>CALBXO010000168.1 GCA_937890335.1 uncultured Pseudomonadota bacterium
CCAGATCATCGCGTTCGCTCTCCACACGTGCCAGGGCGTCGCCCAGCGTGGAGATGTCGTCGGCGCTCGCGCCTCCGGCGGCCTCCGCGCTCAGGCGATCGACCTCCGCCTGAAGGGCGTCCAGGTCACCCGTCGCGCTGTCCAGTTTGCGCTGCGCGGCATCGCGGCTCGCCTGGGCTTCGTCCAGCGCGGCCCGTAGCTCCATCATCTCCTGCTGCGCATCGCCGAGGCTGGCCCCCTGCGCGCGCAGCCCCTTGATCTCTTCGCTCAGGCGGCTGTTCTCCGCCACGAGCTTCCTGAGGTCACCGGCCAGTTCCTGGAAGATCGCCTTCTTGCGGTTGTCGTCTGACTTGAGCGTCTCGAGCTCCGATTCGAGGCCCTTGCGCTCGGCCACGAGTTTTTCGTTTTCGCGGTAGAAAGCGTCCCGCGCCTGACGGAACTCCTCGCGCTCGCCCTGGTAGCGGTCCTTGAGGCCGGTCGCCTTCTCCAGCGACTTCTGGGTCGCCGCGAGCTCGGCCTCGATGGCGTTCCAGCGCTCGTCGAATGCGGTCTTTCCGTCCTGGAGTTCGTCCCGCTCGGTGGTGCGCTCCTGCAGGGAGGCAGCCAGCGTCTCGATCTCTGTCCGCAGTCCCCGCACGGTCTCGTGTGTGGGGGCGTCCCCCAGCGTGGCCTGCAGATCGTCCCTGACGGCAATGAGTTGCTCGCGTTCGGCGCTCAGCGCGTCGATCTGCTCGTTGAGTTCGTCCACCTCCTCCGCGCGTGCAGCCAGCTGCTCGTCGCGCGAAGCCACCTCGGATTCGAGCTCCGCGGCGCGCTCCTGCAGGTCGTTGTGCTCAGTCGTGAGATCGCCAAGATCTGTCCGCGTGGCCTCCAGATCGCCCTCAGTGGCAGCCAATTGCTCCTGGAGCCCCGCGACCTCTCCCTGAAGCGACTCGATGTTCCCATCGCGCTCCTCGATGGCGGCGGCCTGCTCATCGCGCAGGACCGCGAGCTCGTCGCGCTCGCTCGTCGTACCCTCGAGATCCTTGCGAAGTTGCTCCACCTCTTCGGCGTCGGGCGCCTCTTTGAGCTGGATCTTCATGTCGTGGATCTCACGCATGAGGTTGCGACGCTCTTCGTGCAGCCGCTCCCGATCCTTGCGCAGTTTCTCGATCTGGAGTTTGGCTCCGCCGTCGCCCGAGGTGCGAACCTGCTCGAGGTCTCCGGCGAGCTGGTCACGCTCCTGCTTGATCGCCTCCAGCTGGCTCGCCAGCAGCGCGTCGGACGCGCCGCCCCCGCCGTCGGCAGCAGCGGCCTCAAACGCCTCCAGCTGCGCTTCGAGCTCGTCCGCCCGATGCTGCGCGGCATCACGCTGCGCGATCGCATCACGCAGCGCCTCGCCGTCGCCAGCCATGTCGGCTGCGGCCGCCTCTTGCGCGGCCATGGGCGGCATCAGCGCCGAGCTCGAGCCCGCGCTGTCGGGGGGCGCTGGTGGCACCCAGCCGCCTGGAACCGTCGGCTGACGCTGGTTCTGCGCAGATTCGCCGGGTCCACCGAGAGCCTCCGCCAGGCCCATGGGAGCCGGCGGCGAGTCCTGCATACCAACCGCCGGCGGTCCCGGAGGCGGCGTGAGCGAATCCATCGACGCCGACGACGCTGCGCTCGGGGCTGCCGTAGGCGCAGAGATCGGCGGGGGCATGGGAGGAGCCGGCGGTGCCATGGGCGCCGCTGCCATCGGCGCCGGAGGCGGCGCGGAGGCGGCCGGCGGAGGCGGTGCCATGACGGGAGGCGGCGCCGGGGGCGCCGGGGGCGCCGAGGACGCCATCGGCTGCATGCCCGAGCCCATCGCGGCCTCGTCGTCCTCGAACTCCAATGGGAAGCCACCGCAACGGATGCGATCGCCACCATTGAGGACCTGACTTCGGATCTTCTTGCCGTTCACGAACGAGCCGTTGCTGCTGTTCAGATCAAAGATCGTACAGCGGCCGTTCTCGTACAGGATCTTGGCGTGAGACCGCGAAATCGAAGGGTTGTTGATCCGGATCACGTTGCCGGGGTTGCGCCCAATGGTGATCTCCGGAAAAGCCTCGGAGATCTCCACCGTCATTTCCTTTCCGGTCGGATCCTGGAACTTCAGCCTCGGCACACGTCCCTCCATCGCGCAGCCACAGACCCCGCGCATCCCGTTGACAACGGTATGCGCGTAATCCCCCCGCCCCTCGCGCCGGACGGCGCGGAGCGGATGCGGGTCGTCAGCGGCGGGTTTGTCTCGCTGGGTATACCACGGATCTGAGCGTGCGAGAACTCAGTCAACAGGGAACTGGACAGCGAACCGTTCACGGGCAGGATCGGCGCCGTGGGAGGCGAACAAAGAAGAAAGACGTTGGCGTTCGGCGGGGGCCGTGGCGGCGCCGGTCGCAGCTCGCTTGCGCTCGGCACCGCGGCGACTCTGGCGCGGCGCGGAATGCGAGTGCTGCTCGTCGACTGCGACGCTTGTGCGCCGGTGCACCACCATTGGCTCGCGATGCCCACGCCGCCGCTGACACGGGGATCAGGGGTCGGCGATCCGGACACCTCGCTGGTAGATCACCTTCGCGAAACCCCTACCGATAGCCTGACTCTACTTACCCTCGCGCATGCGCGAGGTTTTCCGTGGGTGCGGCCTCGGCTGGACGCCCTCAGTCTGGTCGACAGGCTCGACGCTCTGGCCTTCGACACTGTCATACTCGACCTGCCTGCCGGGTATGACCCAGTGTTTGCGGCCATATTTGCCCTCGTCGACGTCCCGGTCCTCGTCGCCCAGACCGATCGGGTCGCCGTGGGTTCAGCCACACAGTTTCTCCGCGCGGCACTGTTCCATGGAATCGGATTCCACCCCGACTGTTACGACGCAGAAGAGGACCTGCGCTATCTGTTGCGCGAGCAGGATCTCCACCTGGACCGGGCGACGCTCGATCCGTCGTATCTCAGCTCGACCGGCCGCCGCGTCGTCCGCGAGACCCAGCGGCGATTCGTCCCAAATCTGGTCCTGACAGGGGCGGATCGTGACCGGGACCCACGGTACGCGCAGAGTCTCTGCCTGGCCTGGCAGCACGTGCTCGGGGCACACCCGCGCCCCCTGGCAATTGTGGGCGAGCGAGGCAGGACCGGCTCGGAGCTGGAGGACGCTGTGGAGTGGGCCCGGCCAGTCGCAGACGTACTCTTTGAACCCGATCGCCACTGGCGTCGCCACCCGCGACCAGTGGACGATCCGCACTCGCCGAGCGCGTTGATCGGGCTCTCGTCGAACGCGTCCGATGAGGCCGTGCGCCTCGAACTCAGCGCCGTGGCACAGGCCCTCGAGGAGTACCCGGAGCGCTTCACCGCCATTCTCGACGCCGACGCGTTCACCAAAGTTCATCGCGCGGTCACCAAGACGCTTGAAGACCTTGAGGCACGACAAGCCCAGGAAGATCTCCCTCCGGATCCACCCCTGCCCGAGATGGTCGCCGCGCTGCCTCCCGCGGAGGAGATCCTGGAGATCGATGCGCCCGACTCGGAAGTCGAGATGTTCACCGAGCCTCCTCCCGCCGTCCCCGACCAGGGCGAAGCGGTTCCCGTTCTCAGCAAGCCACAACCCGGCGCGCCCCACGCGACCGACGCGGATACTCCGTCGCGTCCGGCAGGCCCGCCGCCCCGTCCGGCCGGGCCACCGCCGGGTTCCATCCCCCCGCCAGCGACACACGCCGGAGCGGCTCAGGGCACTGAAAAGCAAAAGCTACCGGAACACCCGCCGCCGCCAGACCTGCCGGGAAACCCCGGCGCCGAGCTGCGGGCGCTGCGACGCGGCCGCGGTATGTCCCTGCGCGAGCTCAGCCTCCGCACCAAGATTGGCGTCAAATACCTGTCGGCCCTCGAGCAGATGGACAAGGCCACGCTGCCCAGACCCGTCTACCTGCGCGGTTACCTGCGTGAAGTGGCCCGCGTTTTCGAGGTCGAAGAGGCGAGATTGATCGAGCGCTACTTCGCCTATCTTGGCTACCCTTGAGCGCGGGTGTATGGTCCACACACCGGACGGGAGGAATCGTGGCGAAGATCGACAACATCAAGAAAGCCAGCCAGCTGGCGCGGGCCATCGCCAGCGACATTTCGATCTACAACACGCAGGCGATCGAGGATGCGCTCAAGAACGACAACCTGTTCACTGCGCTGGCCGGCGAGCTGGACGAGGGTCGCTCGCTGTTCCACGACAAGGTCTCCGAGGAGATCTGCGCGAACACGAACATCTTCGAGAAGGCGATCATCGACATCATCGTGGCCGGCCGGGGGCACATCAAAGCGCCCATCTGGTGATCTGCTCCCCAATCCGTGAGGTCTGGCGCGCCACCGACGACGACGCTGGAACACGCCTCGACCGTTTCCTGGAATCAAACACCGACGCAGAAGTGACCCGCTCGCAGATGGCGCGCGCCATTGGCCGTGGGGAAATCTGCGTCAACGGCGCGCCCGTCACCAAAGCCGGCTACAAACTCCGAAGTGGCGATCTGATTCTCGCCGACATCGACGCCAGCGAGGTTCCCGACCTCAGTCCTGAGCCGATGGACCTGGAGATCCTCCACCTGGACGACGACGTGATCGTGGTCCACAAGCCCGCAGGCATCGTGGTGCACCCCGCCGCCGGTCACCCGAGCGGGACCCTGGTCAACGGACTGCTCCACCTGATGGAGCTCCCCGATGGCGGGCACCTGCGCCCCGGCATCGTGCACCGGCTCGACAAAGACACCAGCGGCGTCATGGTCGTCGCCCGCAGCGCCCGTGGCTTGCTCGCACTGGCCCAGCAATTCTCGGCGCACACCACGCAACGCACCTACGAAGCACTCGTCCTGGGCAAACATCTGCCAGACGAGGGGACGTTCGACACGCTGCATGGGCGCCACCCCAAGGACCGGAAGAAATTCTCCGGGCGCGTGGACCGCGGAAGACGAGCGGTCACCCACTACCGCGTGGTCGAGCGCCTCTCACACGCTGTCCGGGTGGAGTGCCGACTGGAGACCGGGCGCACGCATCAGATCCGGGTCCACCTCGCCGAAGCCGCGGCGCCACTGATCGGCGACACCGTCTATGGCGGAAAGCGTGGAACAAGCCGCCTCATTGATCGGCAGGCCTTGCACGCACGGACCCTCGGGTTTGTGCACCCCGACGGGCAAGCGCTGCAATTCAACGCAGATCCACCTGAGGACTTCACAAGCGCCCTCCACGCGTTACGCTCAGGCAAGGAGCCGTAATGAGCGACGAGATCGACAACATGGAGATGGGCCCGGACCCGGAGACGAGCGGACGCCAGGGATCTCGGATGTCCCAGCAGGACCGCGGCCGCAAAGCGGAGGGCCCGGGGGTTCTGGCCGCGGCGGTCAAGGATGTGGTGCGGCTGCGGGAGATCGTCGCTGTCCTGACACGGCACGGATTCAGCCAGATCCTGCGCAGCGCCGGCATCGACAAGCTGATCGGTCAGGGCCTGGGCGCCAGCGACGCAGACCCGGTCGATCCCTCCGATCGGCGCGGGATGGCGCGCCGCCTGCGCAAGGTCCTCGAGGATCTCGGCACCACCTTCATCAAGCTCGGACAGATCCTGTCCACGCGACGCGATCTCCTTCCCCAGGTCTACATCCAGGAGTTCACGCGGCTCCAGGACAGCGTCCCGGCCATGTCCTTCGAAGAGGTCCGCGCGCAGGTCGAGCAGGGGCTCGGCGCCCCACTGGAGGAGCTCTACGCGACGTTTGAGGTCGAACCGCTGGCGACGGCGAGCATCGCCCAGGTGCACGAGGCCGTCACCCGCGAGGGACGCCGCGTCGTGGTCAAGGTGCAGCGAATCGGGATCGAAGATCAGATCCGCAGCGACCTCGACATCCTTCACTTCCTGAGCCGCATCCTGAAGGCGACCATCGAAGAGATGGACGTCTACAACGTCCAGGAGATCGTCAACGAGTTTGAGCGCGCCATCAAACAGGAGATCGATTTCCTGAATGAGGCGCGCAACGTCGAGCGCGTACAGGCCAACCACGCCGACGACGACAACGTGGTGATCCCCGATGTCCTGCGCGAGCTGAGCTCCAAGACGATCCTGACGATGGAGTTCCTGGACGGTCGCAAGCTCCGCGACATCGAGCCCGACAGCCCGGAGGCCACCGCGCTGACCGAGGTCCTGCTCGAGGCCGCGTTCAACCAGATCTTCGACCACGGCGTGTTCCACGGCGATCCCCACCCTGGCAACATTCTGGTCATGGGGCCGGCGAAAGTAGGCTTCATCGACTTTGGCCTGACCGGGTCCCTGTCGCGCGCGCAGCAGGACGACCTGATCGCCCTGTTGATCACGATCATCACAGGCGACACCGACGGCATCGCCCGAACCATCCTGCGGATGGGGATTCCACAGGGGCGGGTCAACCTGGGCGCCTTCCGGCGCGAGATCGCGGAGAAACGCGACCGCTACCTGAACCGCAACATCGACCAGATCGACGTCGGCGCCTTCACCGCCGATCTGATGGACGCCGCCCTGCGCTACAAGATCAAGCTCAACAGCGAGTACGCGGTCCTGGTCAAGGCCACAGTCGCCGTCGACGGCATGTTGCGGACGCTCACACCGCAGATGGACCTGGCCGCGACGGCGTCGCCCTTCGCCAAACGTCTGATCGCGGAGCGCTACAGCAGCAAGCGCATCCTGGAGGCGGTGTTCAGCGGCGCCATGAGCCTCTCTGGCTTTCTGCGCGATGTCCCAGCGCAGCTCGACCAGGTCCTCATGGACATCGAGAGCGGCACGGTCTCCGTCAATGTAGAGCACCCGGGGCTGGACGAGTTGGGGCCCGCATTGAGCAGCCTCGGGACCCGCGTTTTCCTGGGGCTGGCCTGCTGTGGACTGATCGTCGGCGGCTCCGTGATGCTGGCGCAATTGGACTACCGGCCGTTCGATATCCCTCTGCTCCTCTTCGTCGGCCTGCTCTTTCTCATCTCGGCCGGTTGGGTCGCGTTCTGGGCAATCGGATTCCCGCTGCTCAACAACCGGGTCAAGCGCGTCAAGATCGGCCCGTTGATCCGGCTGATGAGGAAGCGCAAGTGACCGCCGGGTTCAAGCACACCTGCGCGGGGCTGGTCACTGTGGTGGCCCTCCTGTCCCTGACCACGACAGCCTTCGCCCAGGGCCGGCCCTACGTGCCGAGGTGGCAAGGACCGGCCGAGCCCACAGGAAACGGCGACAGCTGGGAGCTCATTGGCCTGGCATTTCTGGGCAGCGGCGCCGTCGCGTCTGGCGTGGGCCTGTACCTGCTCGAGTCCGGCGGAACCGTGGTCTGCCACGATACGCGCGACGACGGGCCTGCCGTGTGCGAGGAGCAGACTGGGGATCGCATCGAGCTGGGCGCGGGCCTGCTGATTGGCGGCGTTTTTCTGGCGGGTTTTGGGGTGTACCTGGTCGCGTCGTCGCTGCCAGACCCTGTGGGACTCGACGGACCGGTGGGCCAGGAGGACTTGATCCACGTGGGGCTGGGTATCGCACCCACACGTGCAGGCGCCGTGGTGGTCGGAGATGTCCGATTTTGACGGGATGGAACGGCTTGCGGTGCCCCCGCCCCTGCCCTACTATTCGCCGGTAGAGGCGATGGATGTCTAAGCCTGACGACAACCCGTTTCGCTCGGGACACACCGCCGCGCTCGACCTCGACAAGCTCGAAAAGGACCCCCTCGACGACGACGTTGACTGGGACGGTAAGCCCAAAGCGAGCAAATGGGAGAGCAGCGGCTGGACCGGCGGTTCGGACGACTGGCCCGAGGATTTCGGCGGCGGCCCAAAAGGCGGCACGGCGGCGCTGGACCTGTCCGAGTTCGACCCGGGGGTTGTTCGCGGCGGCGAAGAACCGTGGAACGACGCCTTCTCCGACGAGGTCCAGGACCTCGACGCCTGGGAGTCCAGCAACAAAGGCCGCCGGCCCCCCAAAGACGAAGACGAGGGATTCGAAGGCTTCTTCGGAGGCCCCAGCGGCACCCAGGCGCTCGACATCGGCGGCTTTGATGAGCCCTCCGACGACGAGGCGTTCAACGATGGACTTGGCCCCAGAAAAGGTGCGCTGAAGGTCCGACGCCGCGCCGAGCGATCCGAGGACGCGCGCGACCCCCACTCCCACATCGATCAGCGGGGCAGCAAATCCTACGAGGGCGGCCAGGGAGACCCGATCGACGAGCGCGGCGCAGACGCGGCCGGCATGAGCGGCGAATCCAAGCGCCGCGGCACCAAAGACTACGAACCGGAGATGCGCAAGGCGCCCACGGCCTCCGTCATCCTCGACGAGGAAGAGCTGGCGCCCCACGAGCGCACCATGGCGATCGGCCTCGATGAGCTGCGGCGCGGCAGCGGCAAGATCCCTCTCTCGGTCGCGGGCGGTCCGCCCGCCACCCAGGACATGGACTTCTCGGCGCTCCGAAACGGCGACGAGGGCGGCGAGCTCTTCCCTGACGAGAAGACCCAGGCCATCGACCGGCTGGAAATCGGCGTGGGCGCAAACGTGACCACGACGGAGTTTGACGCACCGTCCGGGCTTCGACGCGGCAAGGCCACCCCCGACGCCAACGTCCGCACCGCTGCGATCTCCTCCGAGGATCTGAAGAACTACCAGGCGCAGGAGCAGGCCTCGGGCGCGCACCTGCTCATCTTCGTGCCCGGCAACCCGGTCGTGGAATTTCCGCTGCGGCCCGGTGTGACCAACATCGGTCGGGAACGCACCAACCACCTCGTCCTGTCCGATCCCTACTGCAGCCGCAAACACCTGCGCATCAAATGCCAGGAAGGGCAGTGGGAGATCCGGGACAACGGCAGCGACAACGGGACCCTGCACAACGAGCGGCCCATGGCCAAACAGCAGGATCTGGCGCTGACGCAAGCAGACGAAATCAAGGTCGGCTCGACGGTGCTGCGCTTTGTCGCCGGTCCCATCACCGACGCCCACAGGAGCGCCCCGACAACGGGGATCGTTCCCCACGGCGATCCGTTGACCGGCGGACATTCGCAAAAAGGCAATACGGCGTCCATGGCGGCCATGCCCGCGATGGACGACGACGTACCGGTCAGGCGGGATCCAGGACCGGGTTCCACTCCACCCAAAGCCAGGTCGGGGCCACCGTGGCCGTTGGTCGCGCTGCTGCTCCTGCTGATCTTTGGGATCGGATTTCTCGTAGTTGTACTGGTCGGGCTCGTGTTCTTGCGCGGGGGGTGACGTGAAGTTTCGTCGATTGTTGTCTGTGCTGATCTGCGCCGTCACACTGGCTCTCGGCGGCCCACTGGCCGCCCAGGAGGAGGACCCGGACGTCGCGCGCGTTGAAGCGCTGTCGCAGGAGGGCGCAGAGGCCTTCCAGGCCGGGCGGTACCGAGACGCCATCGTCAGGTTCAAGGAGGCCTACGCGCTCGTGCCCGTGGCCAACCTGCTCTACAATATTGCCCTGAGCTACGAGCGAATCGGGGACGGCGACGCCGCCATCACCTACTACGAGAAATTCATCGTCGCCGACGACGCGGACCCGGAAGTCAGGGGGGTCGCCCTCGGCCGCCTCAAGGACCTCGGCCGCGCCCGGCGGGCGGAGGTGGTCGAGCCCATCGGCCCCGACAAACCGGTCGAACCGACCGGACCGAACAACGGCGGCGCCGAGACCGGCGGTGGCAATGGCCAGAACTCAGACAGCAGTGGAACGTGGACCACGGTGGGAATCATTACCGCCGGGGTCGGCGTTGCTCTCGTTGGGACCGGCGTGGTCTTTGGACAGGTTTCCAGCAGCGAACAGGACAATTTCGACGGCTCGCTCGACGCCAACGAGAAGGCTCTGTCGCGCAGCGCGGCGGAAAAAAACGCGCTGACGGCTGACATTCTCTTTGGGGCTGGGGGGCTGGCCATTGTGGGCGGCATCACCATGATCATCCTTGACGCAACGTCCGGTGGTGGGGACGACTCCGGCGCGCGCTTTACACCGCACGTCGGCGAGGACAACATCGGCGCCACGATGACTCTGAACTTCTAGGTACGCGTGGACCTTCGGACGCGAACATTCAACCAGATGGTCGGCAAGACCATCCTCGATCGCTACGAGCTTCAGGAGCTGGTGGGGTCTGGTGGTATGGGCGCCGTCTTCAAGGGTGTGCAGCGCGCCATGAGTCGGCAGGTCGCCATCAAGATCCTGCCCGAACTCGACCCGCTGACCGCCGCTCGTTTCCATCGCGAAGCCAAGACGGCAAGCCGGCTGTCGCACCCAAACACGATCACGATCTTCGACTTTGGTCAGACCTCCGAGGGTTTTCTGTTCCTCGTGATGGAGTACCTGGTTGGACGGTCACTCAAGCC
>CALBXO010000169.1 GCA_937890335.1 uncultured Pseudomonadota bacterium
TGCGACGAGTGCGACGACGGCGACGCCGATTGCGATGGGACCCCGAACCCCGAGGACAACTGCCCGAACGTGCCGAACGCAGACCAGGCCGACGCTGACGGAGACGGGGCGGGCGACGCGTGTGACAATTGCCGGGACATCCTCAACCCGAACCAATTCGATGGGGACGGGGATGGCGTAGGAGACCTGTGCGACAGTTGCCCGCAGGACGGGGACGCGAGCCAGGCCGATACGGACCTCGATGGCGTCGGCGACGCGTGTGACAATTGCCCAGTCGCGAACCCGAACCAGGTAGATGGCGACGGCGACGGCCTCGGCGATGTTTGCGACAACTGCGCCGGCGTGCCCAACGGCGATCAGGCGGACTCGGATGACGACGGCCTCGGCGACGTGTGCGACGGTGTCTGCGGCCTGAATGACCCGGACTGCGACGGTGTGCCGACGCCAGAGGACAACTGTCCGATGGTCGCCAATGCGGACCAGGCAGACGGCGACGCCGACGGGCGGGGCGACGCGTGTGACAACTGCCCGGAGGACCTGAACCGAAACCAGCGCGACGCTGATGGCGACGGCGTCGGCGACTTCTGCGACAACTGCGTCAACCGGGCCAACATCGGCCAGGAGGATGGCGACGACGACGGCGTGGGCGACATCTGTGATTCGTGTCCGGAGGTGGCGAGCCCGAACCAATTTGACGGCGATGGGGACGGAGTCGGGGACGCGTGCGACCTCTGCCCGTCCGACGCGGACCCACGGCAGACCGACGGAGACGCCGACGGCGTGGGCGACGCGTGCGACAATTGCGTCGCCATCGTGAACCCCACGCAGCTCGACGTGAACAACGACGGCGTGGGGGACGCTTGCGTGGATCTCGTGTGCGCGGACGACGATACCGACTGTGACGGCGTGCCCGATGTTCCAGACAATTGCCCGGCCGTCTCCAACCGCCTCCAGGCAGACGCCGACGGCGACGGTGTCGGCGATGCGTGCGACAACTGCGCAGGGGTGGGCAATGCCAACCAGCGCGACGCCGACGCCGACGGCCTGGGCGACTTCTGCGACAATTGCCCGGAGGTGGACAACGGCGGCCAGGCCGACCGCGACTCGGACCGGCGAGGTGATGTCTGTGACAACTGCACCGTCACCCCGAACCACAACCAGTTCGACGAGGACGACGATACCGCCGGGGACTTGTGCGACAACTGCCCGGGTTTCCCCTCGACCGATGTGCGCGACCTCGATGGAGACGACGTTGGAGACGTGTGCGACAATTGCGTGGAGGCCGCAAACCGGGCGCAGTTCGACGCCGACGCGGACACCGTTGGCGATGCGTGTGACAACTGCCCGGAAGACGCCAACCCCGATCAGGAGTACATCTGCGAGCCCGGACTGGTCTGTGAGGACGGTGACGAAGACTGCGACGGCGTCCCTGACGACCTGGACAACTGCCCCGACACCTTCAACCCGGCACAGTCCGACGCGGACGGGGACGGTCCGGGGGACGCGTGCGACAACTGCCCTCAGGTCGCGAACATCCGGCAAGAGGATCTGGACGCCGACGGGGCGGGCGACGTGTGCGACAACTGCGCGCAGCTGTCCAACCCGAACCAGTTCGATACCGACGACGACGGACTCGGTGACCGCTGCGACAACTGCTGGGACGTGGCCAACCCGGAACAGATTGACCAGGATGGTGACGGCGTTGGCGCCGCTTGTGACAATTGTGGACAGCGACCCAACGCCAATCAATTCGATATGGATCGCGATGGCGTCGGAGACCTGTGCGACCCGGACACCCCCACCGGCTGCGACCGAACGGAGGACGCGGATTGCGACGGGGTACCGAACCTCCAGGACAATTGCGCGTCGCGGCCGAATCCCGATCAGCTGGACCAGGATGCCGACGGCGTGGGCGACGCCTGCGACAATTGTGGCGCCATCGCCAACCCCGGACAGCTGGACGTAGACGCCGACGGCGTCGGGGACGCCTGCGACGTGTGTCCGGACACCGCGGACGCCCAACAATGGGACAGTGACGCCGATGGAGTCGGGAACGCCTGCGACAATTGCATCGACACAGCAAACGTCGACCAGGCTGATGGCGACGCGGACGGAGTCGGCGACGCATGTCCGTTGGTGGACTGTGTGGAAGGGGATACGGACTGCGACGGGCTGGTCGACGGCAGCGACAATTGCCCCACGGTCCCGAACTCGGCGCAGGTGGACACCGACGGTGACGGCTGGGGCGATGTCTGCGACACGTGCCCTGCGACCGTCAACGCGTCCCAATCAGATCTGGATGGGGATGGCGTGGGCGACCTCTGCGACAACTGTCCGGGCGGATCGAACCCAGGCCAGGTCGATCGCGACGGAGATCGGGTCGGCGATGCCTGTGACAATTGCCTGGGTTCCACGAACGGGAACCAGGTAGACGGCGACGGCGACGGCTTCGGTGACTTCTGCGACAACTGCGCCAGCCTCCCCAGCACCGACATGATCGACACGGATGGGGATGGCGTCGGAGACGTTTGCGACAACTGTTCTGTGGCGTTCAACCCCGATCAGGTCGACGTTTGCCAGTCCTGCGACCCGTCTCTGGATCGCGATTGCGATGGCATCGCCGATGGGGAAGATAATTGCCCCGACCTCTCAAATCCTGCACAATCTGACGCCGATGGCGATGGTGTGGGCGATGCATGCCCACTCCTGGGGCCGACCATCAAAGGCAGCGGATGTTTCTGTTCGGAGGTCGCCGCACCCGACCCCGACGAATCACTCTGGCGACTCCTGCGTCGCCGCTGAACAGTGCGTAACAAGTCCCCCTGGCGGCACTCCATACCGGAGTAACCCGCGGAGATTCCATGCGATATCTAGCTCGTACCCTACCGTTTTTGCTTCTCTCTTTGTGGGCGACCTCGTCGTTTGCACAGACGCCCGAACTCGAGAAGACGACCATCGCTCCCGAGGGACGCGACATCCGTGGTGTCGCCTTCGTCGACGGGCCGGGCAACGTCTTCACCGCCGATCAGACCCAGGGCCGCGTGTACGCATACCCGGGCATCCTGGGGACGGCGGACGGTGGTGCGCTGACGAGCAACTTCTCCTGGGAGATCGACGGCAACCTGGGTGATCTCGCCTGGGGCGACGCGGTCGAGTACCTCTACGCTGGACGTAACAACCGCGTGGAGGCCTACGATCCTTGGGGCGGTCTGTCCGAGAGTTTCCAGGCTTTCGACGGCAATGTGTCGGGCCTCGCTGTGGATGGCGATGTCCTCTACGTCGGAAACGATGCGGGCACCAGGGCGCGTGCATTCCGCCGCATCTCCAGCGGTCCGGTAGCGGTGAACTACCAACGCACCGTGTTCGCGACCGGGTCGCGAATCGTGCACGGCCTCGCCTACGACATGTCGCGCCGACGGATGTGGGTCTCGGACGACGAGCGCAAGGTCCTGCTCGCGTATGACGGCGCAATCGGCCAGGCGGACGGAGCCGCGGTCGCGCCGTCGGTCACGCTGGCGACGGGCCTGCGCGAGCTCTACGACATGAGCTTCGCCCAGGATCACAACGAGATGTACCTCTGTACCGGTGGAGACCGCGTGGTGCAGGTCCGCGACGCCGACGGCGCGCAGATCGGACAGTTCGACCCGGGCCTCGCCTTCTGCAACGGCCTGGCCAGTCACGGGGACTTCCTGTGGGTCATGGACCTGGACCGCAACGTGGTTCAGCTGCGCCGCAACGGCGTGGCCGATTTCACCCAGGTGCGTGCCTTCACGCTGGACACGGACTGCGGCGGCAGCGACCCGAGCCTCGCGTACGATCCGGTTCGGAATCTGCTCTGGATCTGGAACTGGAATGACATCGGTTTCTGCGCCTACAACCCGGCGGACGGCACCCAGAGCTTTGGTCGCTTCGACTCGGACGCGCCGGACACCCGGCCGTTTGGCCACACGCTGGAGTTCGTAGGTGGGCTGCTGATTGAGGGGACCGAGTCGGCGCCAGGGGGCGCCGCTGATGGGTTCCGCATCTGGAAGATCACCGACGACGTGGTCTACACGCAGATCCGCGAGTTCAACCTTCCCAATCTCGGTCGCCACGGGCTGGCCTACCAGCACGACACCGACCGGCTGTGGGCCATCGGCTACAACGGTGGTCAACCGGGCGACTTCTACGAGCTCAGCCCACAGAACGGCACGGTCCTCAACCAGTACGAGACCCCCATTCCGGGCGCGTGGGGCAGCGGCTTCAGCTTTGGAGCGGACCGGCTCTACCAGGGGACCTCCACCGCCAATCCGGACCAGGTGAAGGTCATCCGGTTTGGCAACGACGACCGCGACGACGACGGCATCCCGGACGACGACGACAACTGCCCGGACACGCCCAACACGGACCAGCTGGACACGGACAACGATGGCCTCGGCGACGTCTGCGACGACGACGACGACAACGACACCATTCCGGACGACCCGGACAACTGCCCGCTGACGCCGAACACCGATCAAGAGAACAATGACGGCGACGCCCAGGGCGATGTCTGCGACGACGACGACGACAACGATGGCGTCCCGGATGACGACGACAACTGTCAGTTCACCACCAACGCCGACCAACTCGACACGGACAACGACGGCCTGGGCGATGTCTGCGACGACGACGACGACGACGACACCATCCCGGACGACGACGACAATTGCCCGCTGACCGCGAACACGGATCAAGCGAACAACGACGGCGACGCCGAAGGCGATGTCTGCGACGACGACGACGACAACGACACGATTCCGGACGACGACGACAACTGTCCGTTCACCGCGAATACCGACCAGGCGGACGAAGACAACGATGGAGTCGGCGACGCCTGCGACAACGACCGCGATGGCGACACCATCCCGGACGACGACGACAACTGCCCCGACACGCCGAACACGGACCAGCTCGACACGGACAACGACGGCCTGGGCGACGTCTGCGATGACGACGACGACAACGACACGATTCCGGACGACGACGACAATTGCCCGCTGACCCCCAACACGGATCAGGCGAACAACGACGGCGACGCGCAGGGCGATGTCTGCGATGACGACGACGACAACGACACGATCCCTGACGACGACGACAACTGTCAGTTCACCGCGAACACCAACCAGGCGGACGAAGACAACGACGGCGTGGGCGATGCCTGCGACAACGACCGCGACGGCGACACGATCCCGGACGACGACGACAACTGTCCGGACACGCCGAACACGGATCAGCTGGACTCGGACAACGACGGCCTCGGCGATGTCTGCGACGACGACGACGACAACGATGACGTGCCGGACGACGACGACAATTGCCGGCTGACCCCGAACCAGAACCAGGCGGACAACGACCAGGACGGATTGGGCGACCTCTGCGACGACGACGACGACAACGACGACGTGCTCGACCCGGACGACAACTGTGTCTTCCAGGCGAACACGAACCAGGCGGATCGCGACGACGACGGCGTGGGCGACGTTTGCGACGACGACGACGACAACGACGGTATCCCCGACGACGCCGACAATTGCCCCAACACGCCGAACAGCAACCAGGCGGATACGGACGGCGATGGAGCCGGGGACGCCTGCGATGACGACGACGACAACGACGGCATCCTGGATGTGGACGACAACTGCCCGCTGACACCGAACACCAACCAGTCGGACCTCGACGAGGACGGCATTGGCGACGCATGCGACGAAGACGATGACAACGACGACATCCCAGACACCGACGACAATTGCCGCATCGTACCGAACGTCAATCAGATCGACACCGACGGCGACGGGGCGGGTGACGAGTGCGACGACGATGACGACAACGACGGAATCCCCGACGACCAGGACAATTGCCACCTCGTTCAGAACACGAACCAGTCCGATGTAGACGACGACGGGGACGGCGACGCCTGTGATGTCGATGACGACAACGACGGCATCCTCGACCCGGACGACAACTGCCGCCTGGTGCCGAATCCCGAGCAGGGCGACCTCGACAACGACAACGCGGGCGACGCCTGTGACGACGACCGCGACGGCGATGAGGTACCCAACGACGACGACAATTGCCCGGACACGCCGAACCGCGGTCAGGTAGACACCGACGACGACGGTCTTGGCGATGTCTGCGACGACGATGACGACAACGACGGAGTCCCCGACGACGACGACAACTGCCAGCGCACGCCGAACCCGGACCAGGAAGACGCGGACAACGACGGTCTTGGCGATGTCTGCGACGACGACCGCGACAACGACGACGTGGGCGACGTGGAAGACAACTGCCCCGATACGCCCAATACCGATCAGCTGGACAGCGACGGCGACGGTGCGGGTGACGTTTGCGACGACGACGACGACGACGACGGTGTGGACGACGACGACGACAATTGCCCGATCAACGGCAACACCGATCAGCTCGACACGGACAACGACGGCATGGGCGACGCCTGTGACGACGACGATGACGACGACGGCATCCCCGATGTGGACGACAACTGCCGCGTCGATGTGAACGATGACCAGGCCGATGCCGATCAGGACGGAATCGGAGATGTCTGCGACGACGACCGCGACGGCGACGGTGTCCCGAATGACGACGACAACTGCGCGGACACACCGAACGCCGACCAGGCCGACGAGAACAACGACGGCATCGGCGACGCCTGCGACGACGACCGAGACGGCGACGACATTCCGAACGACGACGACAACTGCATCGACACGCCGAACACGGACCAGGCCGACACCAACAACGACGGTGAAGGCGATGCCTGTGACGACGACGACGACGGCGACGATGTCGACGACGACGACGACAACTGCCCGTTGGATCCCAATGTGGATCAGGCGGATCTGGACAACGACGGAATCGGTGACGTGTGCGACGACGACCGGGACGGCGACGACGTGCCGAACGACGACGACAATTGCCCGGACACGCCGAACACGGATCAGGTGGACTCGAACAACGATGGCCGCGGCGACGCATGCTCCGGCGACATCGACGACGACGACATTCTCGACCCGGACGACAACTGCGTGAACATCTTCAACCCCGACCAGCTGGATCGGGACGGAGACGACCTCGGTGACGCCTGTGACGACGACATCGACGGCGATCAAGTCCTCAATGTGGACGAGGAGGAGGCGGGTACGGATCCGTTCGACGCGGACAGCGACGACGACGGCATCACGGACGGCGCGGACGGACTCGGAGACTCTGACGAGGACGGTTTGATCGATGCGCTCGACCCGGACAGCGACAACGACGGGTTGCTCGACGGAACCGAGGTCGGTCTGACTGAGGACGATCTGGGTCTGGACACCGACACCAGCGTCGGCCACTTCACCCCCGACGCCGACCCGGACACGACCACCGATCCCGACGACGCGGACACCGACGACGGTAGCGTGCGCGACGGCGCCGAGGACGAGAACCACAACGGGCTCATCGACGACGACGAGCGCGACCCGAACGACCCGGACGATGACGTAAACGATGTGATCGACTCCGACGGTGACGGCCTCACAGACGTGGAGGAGGAGACCGAGGGCACAGACCCCTTCGACGCGGACAGCGATGACGACGGCCTCATCGATGGCGACGAGCCCAACTGGTTCCTGGACACCGACGGTGACGGGCTCATCAACGCGCTGGATCCGGACAGTGACAACGACGGACTCACCGACGGCACCGAGGCGGGCATCACCACGCCCGACGAGGACACGGACACCGACCGTGGCTTCTTCACCCCCGACGCTGATCCGGAGACCACCACCAGCCCGCTGCTGTGGGACACGGATGGCGGCACGGTGGGAGACGGTCCAGAGGACTGGAACCGCGACGGCGAGCTGAGCCCGGGCGAGACGAACCCCCTCGACCCGGCGGACGATATCCAGCTCGACGACACGGACGGCGATGGCCTCACCGACTCGTTCGAGGATGCCATCGGCAGCGATCCCCTCGATGCGGACACCGACGACGACGGCGTCATCGATGGCCGCGAGGCGAACCCGACCACCGATACCGACGGTGACGGGGACATCAACGTACTGGACCCGGACAGCGACGGCGACGGTCTCTTTGATGGGACCGAGCGCGGCGTCACCGACGACACGGTCCACCCCGACACCTACACCGAGGCCGGTTTCTACGTGCCGGATGCGGACCCGGAGACCCGGACCAGCATGGTCAACCCGGACACGGACTACGGTTCTGTTCCGGATGGCCTCGAGGACACGAACCAGGATGGTCGCCGCGACGAGGGCGAGCGCGACCCGCTCGACCCGTCCGACGACATCAACGGCGACGATGACGGCGACGGCATCGACAACGAGACCGAGATCGAGCTCGGGACCGACCCGCAGGACGCCGACAGCGACGACGACGGAGTCCTGGATGGATTTGAAGGCGGCGAGAACGGTGCGCCCGGCGACGACGCGGACAACGATGGCCTGATCAACGCCCTGGACCCGGACAGTGACAACGATGGCATCGCCGACGGGACCGAGATGGGCATCACGCCCGACGAGGTCGGCGACGACACGGACCTCGCCCGCGGCAACTACATTCCCGATGCGGACCCGGAGACGACCACAGACCCTGTGGATCCCGATACGGATGACGGCGGCGTGACAGACGGTGCCGAGGACCCGAACTTTGACGGTGCCATCGACGAAGGCGAGCTCGATCCCAACGATCCGGCGGACGATGTGGCGCCGACCGACACCGACGGCGACGGGCTGACGGATGGCGAGGAGGACGCCGGTGGTTCCGATTCGACGGACGCGGACACCGACGACGACGGTGTGTTGGACGGCGATGAGCCCAACTGGAACTTCGACACGGACGGAGACGGGCTCATCAACGTACTCGACCCCGACAGCGACGACGATGGTCTGCGCGATGGGACTGAGAACGGCGTTGTGGACCCGAGCGAGGACACCGACACCGACCTTGGCAACTTCCAGGCCGATCTCGACCCCGACGCCACCACCCGCATGCTGGTGCCCGACACCGACAACGGCGGCGTGAACGACGGCAGCGAGGATTGGAACCTCAACGGCGCTGTGGACGACGGCGAGCTGGACCCCTTGGCGGCCGAGGACGACGTGGACTCAGTAGATTCCGACGGGGATGGCCTGGGCGATGACCTCGAAGGTTTCCTGGGTACGGATCCGAACGACGCGGACACCGACGACGACGGCTCCATCGATGGCGCGGAGGACAACCCGTCGCTCGACACCGACGGAGATGGAGACATCAACGTGCTCGACGTGGACAGCGACGGCGACGGCCTCAATGACGGTCTCGAGCAGGGCGTGGATGCGGAGACCGCACACCCCGACACCGACCAGGACTCAGAGGCGTTTGTCCCCGATGCCGATCCGACGACCACGACCTTCATGGTGGTTGCGGACAGCGACGGCGGCGGGATTCGCGACGGCGATGAAGACCTCGACGGAAACGGCCGCGTGGACGACGGCGAGCGGGATCCGAACAACCCGGCCGACGATGTCGTGGACACCGATGGCGATGGCCTGCCCGACTCGGTCGAGGAAGAGATTGGCACGGACCCGGAAGACGCGGACTCCGACGACGACGGACTCATCGACGGCGACGAGCCGGACTTTGATCAGGACTCGGACGACGACGGTCGCATCAATGCCCTGGACCCCGACAGCGACAACGACGGGATCACCGACGGCACCGAGGCCGGCATCACCGACGACACGGTGCATCCGGACACCGACCGCGACGCTGGCTTCTTCACCCCGGACGCCGACCCCTCGACGACGACGGACCCGACCAACCCGGATACCGACGGCGGTACCGTGCCGGACGGCGTGGAGGACGCCAACCAGAATGGCGCCATCGACGATGGGGAGACGGATCCGAACGACGCGTCCGACGACGTGCTCGTGGACCGCGATGGCGACGACATCGTGGACGGCGAGGACAACTGCCCCGACGTGGCCAACCCAGGCCAGGAGGACCTGGACACCGATGGCCGTGGCGACGCCTGCGACGAGGACGACGACAACGACCGCCTGACGGACGACGAGGAGGACGAGCGCGGAACCGATCCGCGCGACGCCGACACCGACGACGATGGACTCGGGGATGGCGAGGAGGTCATCGACCACAACACCGACCCGCTGGATCCGGACACGGACGGGGGTGGCGTCAACGACGGCGACGAGGTGGGACGCGGCAGCGATCCGTTGGACCCGTCCGACGACTTCCCGATCGACGGCGAGCTGGTCATCCGTGGCTCGGGCTGCACCTGCTCGCAGGCGCCGTCCACCCCGGCGGGTCCCGTTGCGGTGCTGCTCGGTCTTGGACTCGCCCTGGTGCTTCTGCGCCGGCGCCGCTGATTGATGGACCCACTGTGCCGCTCGTCGGTGCAGTGGGTCGCCGCCGTTGCCCTTCCAGAGGTAAACGCGCGCTCGGTCAGCCGAGGAAAGCCACGGTCACTCCGTCGCCGCCCTCGCCCCGCTCACCCGCTCGGTACTTACGCACGTAACGGCTCGTCGGCAGCAGCTCGCGCACCGCTCGCTTGAGCGCCCCGGTTCCGTGGCCGTGGATGATGTACGCGCCGTGCACGCTCATGCGGTACAGCGTGTCCAGGAACAGCTCCATCCGTTCGAGCGCTTCATCGACCCGCATGCCGCGCAGGTCCACGGTGTTGTCGCTGGTCTGAGGACCGATGACGTCGTCGGTGGGAGAGTCATCGGTGTGCGCCACGGTGTACGTGCGGACCGGCTGGGGGTTGCGCTCGTCGTCCGTGAGCGTCATCAACTCGCCGATCCGGACCGTGGCGCGAATCCCGCCCACCTGGACGACGACCTTGTCCCCGTTGACCTCGAGCACCTGCCCCTTGCGTTTGAATGTCTTTACGTAGGCCTCGTCTCCGACCTGAACGCGGCCCACGTGGGCGCGGTGCTCCGCGTGCTTGGGCGCGGGGGCGGTCTGTGCTGCGCGCTGCTCGAGCTCGCGGGCCTTCTCCTCCACCTCGGCACGGACGCGGGCCACTTCGGCGTGGTCAATCTCCTCACCGGCGGATTGCAGCCGCCGGGTCTGTTCCTTGAGGTGTCCGCGGAGATCGGCGATCTCGGCCAGCGCTAGCTTTGTCTCCTCGTGCACCACGCCGGTCTCGCGCTTCTTGAGTTTGCGCAGCTCCCGCTCGACCTCGCTGTGCTTTCGCTCAAGTTCCGAGCGGGCGCGGCCAAGCTCACTCTCTTTGCGCTCGAGCCGCCGCTGCACCGTCTCCAGTTGCCGAAGGATGGGCTCGATCTCCGCGTTGCCCGGGTTGGTGAGCTCAGCGGCGCGGTCGGTGAGGCTGACCGGGAAGCCGAGCCGTTGCGCGATGCGCAGCGCGTACGACGATCCGGGCAGCCCCAGGCTGAGGCGGTACGTCGGCGCCAGCGCCGCCAGATCAAACCCCATGCTGGCGTTGGCAAAGCCCTCCGTATTGAACGCGACGGTCTTGAGGGCCTCAAGGTGCGTGGTCACCGCGACAAAGGCACCGCGGGCAGCCAGGCGCTCGAGCAAGGCGGTGGCCAGCGCCGCGCCCTGCGTCGGGTCCGTTCCCGCAAACAGCTCGTCGAGCAGCACGACCGAGTCCTTGCCCACGCGGTCCAGGAAGCTGGCGATGTTGACCACATGCGCGGAGAAGGTGGACAGGTCCCGCTCGATGCTCTGGTCGTCTCCAATGTCCGTGAACAGGCCGTTGACCAGGGGCACGGCGCTGCCGGGACCGGCGGTGATGTGGAGGCCCGCGCGCGCCATCATGCAACACAGCCCGATCGTCTTGAGCGATACGGTCTTGCCGCCGGTGTTGGGGCCCGAGATCACCAGGACGCGCACGTCATCCTCCAACTCGATGTCGTTGGGGATTACGTCAAACGGCTTGTCGGCCGCCAGCGCCTTGAGCACGAGGGCAGGGTGGCGCGCGCCGCGCAGACACAGCCGCGTGCCCTGTGATAGCTCCGGCCGTCCGGCGCCCAGTCGCAGGGACAACCTGCCCATGGCCAGCGTGAGGTCCACGTAGATCAGCAGGTCCTCGTTGCTCTCCAGAGCGTCTGCCTTCTGGGCTACGAGCCTGGACAGCCGCGCCAGGATGCGCCGCTCCTCCTCCTCGACTTCCATCTGCGCGATGCGCATGTCGTTGTTGAGCTCGACGATGGCGGTCGGCTCAATGAAGATGGTCTGTCCGGTCTGGCTGGTACCGTGGACGATGCCACCCACGTTGCCCTTTTCCCCCGAGCGGATCGGGAGCACGAACCGGCCCTCGCGAAGCGTGAAGAACTCGTCCTGTAGGAATCCCTTGAAGTCCTCGTCTTTGAGGAACGCCTCCACGCGCGTGCGCACGCGAGACTGGTAGTTCTTCACCCGCCTGCGCAGCGCGCCCAGGTCGGGGCTGGCGGCGTCCGCGATGCTGCCGTCTGCCTCGATGGCGCGTCCGATGGAGCGGGAGATGTCGGGTAGGGGCAGCAGGTCGTCCGCGACCTGGTGGAGCAGAGGTGCCTTGGCGGGCTGGGAGGCGATGATGCTGCGCAGGGTGGTCGCGATGTCCGCGCACTGCGCCACGGCGCGCAGCTCTTCCGGGTCCAGGCTTCCACCGCGCCGGGCGTGGTCAAGCGCGGCCCCGATGGGCCGCAGGCCCGCCACCGACGGCGTCTGATCGGCGCCAAGTAGCCGGACTGCCTCCTCGACCTCGCGCTGCCGTCGCTCCAGACTCTCACGGTGCCGCAGGAGCGGCAGACGGGTGGCGACCGTCTTGCTCAGGTCGCTGTGACACAGATCCGCGAGCGCGGCGAGCACGACCGCCCACTCGAGGTCCTCTGCGGTCTTGCGTGGCACCGCCGTGGCCTCGCCCGGCCTGTGGTCGCCCACGAGGACCGCGAGGGTCTCCCGCAGGATGGGGGCGTAGCTGCGGAAGTCGTCGGCGACGTAATCTGGAAGGTCAGTGTTCATGGAGAACGCTGGGTAAGCACCGGGTCTTGGGCTGTCAACCGCTTTGCCTGCGCACGGGGCCCGTGGTACACCGTTGTTACGGTATTCGTGCCTGCTGGAGAGACGCAAAGACGTGGAAATCGGCTTCAACGACGACGTGGTCTACCGAGGATCCACGTTCCACATTCAGACTGAAGATCACGGCATGGAGGATGGACGTGTCTCCTCCCAGCTGTTCATCTCAGGTCGGATTCTCGAGAGCACCATCGTTGAGTACACGGCAGTGCTCGAGGGGATCGCGGACGATGAGGAGCGCAAGGCCAAGATCCGCAAGGTGATGGTCGCCTCCCACCGGAAGCTCTACAAGAAGCTCTTTTCGGGCGCGCTGGACGAGATGGCGGGGATCGACGCGGAAGCGCCGCCCGCTGAGCTCGACACGGCCGAGGATTTCCAGCCTACCCAGTCCCGCGTCCCAGAGCCCGCTGCGCGGGTGATGGAGCAGGACGGCAAGGTCACGTTCACGTTCGACGACGGGCAGGAGATGGATCTGGCGGCGCTGGCCGAACAGCTCAACTCCGTCAACGTCATGCCGCACGGCGGTGTGGTCGACGCCGCCAAGGGCGGCGAGATGTTCGACGACCTGGGCGTGGATCTCGAGAGCACGACCCCCGAACAAGAATCGGCGCCGCCGCCGCGCGCAACTCTGCCACACGACACAGCCGAGATGGCGGAGCCCGCGACGAGATTTCGGATGCCACCACCCACAGGCCGGCTCGCATTCCAGGGATTACTGGAACCACCCACCGGCGCTGATATCATCGGACTCGTCACCGAGTTTCTGGCGTCGAAGTAGCGGTGGTGGCGCGGTCGGTGCGCGCCAGTCCGTTGGCGCACATGGTACCCATGATCCTGCGCAGCCTGGTTTTTCTCCTCCTGACACTCGCGGTCGCGCCGTCGACGGGCTGGTCACAGGACTCCCCCAAACCGCCGGTCGTCCCCCCCGAACTCGACCCCGTCGAGGCGCGCAAGGGCCAGCTCCACCTCCCGCTGGTTTTTGGGCAGACCCAGCTGCGGTTTGGCACCCAGCCCGCCACCGCCAGCAAGGGCCGTGTGCGCCACACGGGATGGACCATCGTCGCGTCCCCCAAACACCGCGTGCGGGCCGTGCTCGATGGGCGCGTGGTGCATGTCGAGCGCCTGCGGGGGTACGGCCTGACCGTTGTGATCGACCATGGCCACGGCTACCATTCGGTGTACTCGCACCTCAAGAAGGCCCAGGTGGCCGTCGGTGACGCGGTGGAGTGGGGCGCACCGTTGGGCACCATCGGTTCGACGGGTTCACTGGACGGCGTCAAACTGTACTTCGAGCTGCGTCATGAGGGGCGTCCGATTGATCCGGCGGGCTGGTTCTTGCCCGCCCGAGAGCTACGAAGGCGCCTGCAACAGTGACACGCGTTCAATGGAAGTCTGTGGGGATGGTCGGCGCGGGCTTCGCGCTCGGGCTGGCGGTGGCGTTGGTGGTCCCGGCCGCCGCTGGGCCCGGATCGAGTCCGTACGCGCGGCTGGATCCGTTCGCCAAGGTGCTCAGCTACATCGAGCGCAGCTACGTGGACCCGGTCCCCCAGGCTGACCTCGTGGATGCGGCCATCAAAGGCATGGTCGGCGCGCTGGACCCTCACAGCGCCTACTACACCCCCTCGGAGTACCGAGACCTTCGGCGCGAAGGGGACGGGGAGATTGTCGGCATCGGGCTCGAGGTGGGCAAGCGCGGGCGTCACATCGTCGTGATCGCGCCACTTGAGGGCGCTCCAGCCCAGCGAGCGGGAATCCGCTCCGGTGACGTCTTGCTGGCGGTCGATGACAAGTCCACCCGGGGATGGGCGCTGGGCGATGTCGTCACGGCCATCAAAGGCTCGTCGGGCACCAAGGTGACCCTCGACGTCGCCCGACCGCCGCCGGACACACCCGATGATCTGACCAGGGCCAAGGAGCTGCGTTTTGTCGTCGCCCGACGCCTCATCCACCTGGACGCGGTCCAGAAGAAGTTGCTCCCCGGCGGCGTTGGCGTCGTCCGTGTCCGACAGTTCCAATCCGGGGTCGCCGTGGATGTAGAGGCCGCCGTGGAAGACCTGGCGGACGAGAATGGCGGCACTCTGCCGGGACTTGTGCTGGACCTGCGCAACAACCCCGGTGGCCTGCTCACGGAGGCCGTCCAGATCTGCGACATGTTCCTGAACGCGGGCCGCATCGTCTCCACCCGCGGGCGGGGAGGCCAGCAGACACAGGTCTACGAGGCAACGGCTGCGGCCACCCTCTACGACGGGCCTGTGGTGGTCCTCGTGGACGGAGGATCTGCGTCGGCGAGCGAGATTGTCGCCGCTGCGCTGGGCCAGAACGACCGCGCAGAAGTGATCGGTGAACGGACCTACGGCAAGGGGTCGGTGCAGTCCATCATCGACCTGCGTGGCGGCTCGGGCTTGAAACTGACCACCGCTCGGTACTACACCCCGTCGGGCGCCTCGATCCACGACAGGGGCGTGGACCCGGATCTGATCGTCCCCCGCGGCGAGACGGAAGGGAAGGACCCGCAGATGGCGGCCGCGGCCAGCCGGCTGCGCGAGATGGCGCGGGACGACAGCAAGTAGATGACAGTCAGCACCCTCATCGCCGAACGCCCGCAGAGCTACCTGCCATTGCGTCCGCGTCGAATGGCCGCACCGACACCCCGGAAAACAGTCGGTGTGGTCGTGCCAGCCTACAATGAGGGCAAGCTCCTCGGACGGACGCTGGCCGGGTTGCCGCCATGGGTGGACCACGTTGTCGTCGTGGACGATGCGTCCGCCGACAACACGCGCGCCGTGGCGCTGCGGGAGTACCGCGTGCCCATTCGCGTTGTCACCCACGCGCGCAACCGCGGTGTGGGTGCCGCCATCGTGACCGGCTACCGGGCGTGCCTGGACGAGGGGCTGGACATTGTGGTCGTGATGGGCGGCGACAACCAGATGCACCCCGACGACCTTGGCCCCCTTGTGGCGCCGCTTGTCGCCGGGGAGTCCGACTACGTGATGGGTGACCGTCTGGCCTGGCCGGGCGGATGGCGGGAGTTCCCCAAGACGCGGCTGTTTGGGGTCGTGGGGCTCGGTGTTCTCACGCGCGCGATCACGGGGGTGCCGGTTCGCGACGCACAGTGCGGGTACACCGCCATCAGCGGTGACGCCCTGCGCAAGCTTCCGCTCGATGAGCTCTACCCCCGGTACGGATTTCCCAACGACCTGCTGGCCAAGGTAGCGCTCGCCGGGCTGCAGGTGACCACGTGCCCGGTGCGCCCTGTGTACGCAGGGGAGCGCTCGGACTTGCGCATCGCGACCGTGGTGGCGCCCCTGCTGCGGATCTCTGCCGCGAACGCCCTGGCGCGGGTGGCTCGCCGCGCGACCGGGGCTGGCCGCCCGCCGTGACGCGCCCGCGCCCCGGCTGGCGCACGCCGTGTTCCTGGGCCGACGGTGACGGGCCGCGTCCCGTGGTCATGTTGACCACGTCCTACCCTTCAGAGCGAAATCGAACCGCCGGACTTTTCGTCCAGACCCTGGAGCAGCGGTTGGTGTCCGAGGGACACATCGTCGTCGTCGTCATGTCGGCACCTGGGCGCATGGGGTTCCCGGAACAGTATGAGGTGGCGCCCGCGGGCGCGCTGGTTCGGTTGGCGCGGGCTGCGACCTCGCTTGTGGTGGACGGCGTCGGGGCGGTGGGGCGGCTGGGGCCCCGCACGGTGGTGCTGGGCCATTGGTTGCTGCCCGGCGGCGTCGCCGCGCACCTTGTGGCGCAGGTGGCCGGGGCGGAGGCGATGACGGTGGCGCACAGCTCGGCGGCCCGCATGGTGGCCTCGCTGCCCGGCCCGTTGGCGCGCTCCCTGGCCCGGCTCGGACTTGGGCCCGCGGGCACGCCTTGGATCGCGAGCTGCCAGGACGTGGCCGATGCGTTGCTCAAGGTCGCGCCAGCGTGGCGCCACGGCTTGTCGGTCCTGCCGATGCCGACCGCTCCACCGCGCAGGATTGGCCTCCCTCCGGCGGGTCCGCCCTGGCACATCGCCACGCTGGGGAGGCTGGTTCCAATCAAAGGACTCTCGGATCTTGTGCGCGCAGTGGCCGGCCGTCCGGTGCACCTCCACATCTGCGGAGAGGGACCGGAGCGCGCGCCTCTCACTGCATTGACCGAGTCCCTGGGGGTGCCGGCGCATTTCCATGGGGTGGTCCTTGGGGCGGACAAGGAACGCGTCCTGTCGTCGGTGCATGGTCTGGCGCAACCGAGCCGGGTGCAGGGCGCGCGCGCCGAGGGGTCGCCCGTGGCCGTTCATGAGGCCTTGGGGTACGGGCTTCCCGTCCTCGTCACGGCGACAGGCGGTCTGCCGGAAGCGGCGGGCGCTGGCGTCCACGTGATCGCCGAACCCGGCGCTCAGGGTCTGGGCGAGGCGTGGCCGGTCTACGAACGTGCGCTCGTGCAGCATTGGCAGCACCGGCGGTTTGCCGTAGGCTAGCGCCCATGGAGAACGTGCTCGAGAGCCCTTTTGAGGTCGCCGAGAGGCTGCGTGGCGGTGGCCTGACCGGCTGCGTCGTGGAGCGGGTGACGCTGAGCCAGCAGGAGCTCGGCAGCCCCACTTTGGACCAGGTCCGGTTTGTCCAGACGACCCTTCAGGAGGTCGGACTGCGCGGCAACACCGCCAGGGACGTGAACTTCACCGGGTGCCAGCTGCGCGGGGCCCAGCTGGGCCGTTCGCTGTGGCGGCTCGTCAACCTGGTGCGCAGCGAGGCACTCGAGATTGGGTTTGAGGGAGCGCTGCTGGACCGCGTGGGCTTCTACGACACCCGGATGACCAACGCCCGCTTCACGCGCGCGCGCATGCACGATGTCACGTTCCAGGGTGCAGACCTGATGGGTGCCGACTTTTCCGAGACGGTGCTGACACGCTGCCGGTTTGAGGACCCCAAGATGGGCGCAGCCGCGCTCAACCGCGCCAATTTCCGGCGAGCCTTCATCCTGGACACGGATTTTTCGGACGCGGTCCTCTACGGCGCCGATTTCAGCGGTGCTGTGTTGGTGCGGTGCAACCTCAAGGGCGCCGTGCTCGGCGCCGCGCTCACGTTGGGCGCCCGGTTTGTCGGGTGCGAGATGGACACAGACTTTCGGGAGGGACTGTCGGCATGACAGAACGCCGCGACTTTGGGCTCATGGCGCAGGAGATGCGCGAGGCGCTCGACCAATACAGCCGGGAAGAGCTGGCGGATCTCCTCACGCATGTGGTGCGCGTCTTTGTGGTAGAGGGGGCCTCGCCGGTGCAGGTGGATCATCAGGAGGCGCCCGCCGGGATGTCGGAGCTCGAGGGGCTGACCTTTGCCCAGCTTGTCCTGCATCTCCAGATGAACCTGCCCCACCCCGAGCTGCAGCGCCTCCGGGTATCCGGCCGCGATGTGTGGGCCGAGGCCCGCGGCGTCGAGCTTCAGCTGACTGGAGACGGGAGCGCTGAGTCGGCCGAAGAGCCGCCGGACGCCGACATCATCTCCGCCCACGACGGGCCCGGTGTGTTCACCCAGGAAGCCCCCGCTCGGCGCCCGTTCCCCAGCGCGGCGTCCGAGCCCGAGCCTGCGCCGGAGCCGCCGAGTCCGTGGGATCTGCCGCCCCCTGCGTCGCGGCAAGCCGCGGCGTCCATTCCGCGGCCGGATGTAGGGCTGCGCGACCCCGCGCCGCAGGTGCCGGCGCCCCGCCTGCCGGATTCTGAGCCCGACGAGGACATCGGGGACGCGTCGGACCGTTTCAGCATGCTGGAGCTGGACTGATGACCGATTCCTATGTCCGGGAGCGAGTCCGCGCTGCGGTGATGCGGGGCAATGGGTATGCGGGCCGTGGCCAGTGGGATCAGGCGCTGCGGGCGTACCAATCTGCGCTGGAAGAGGACACCGAGAGCGTCGAGGCGAGGTACCAGCTGGCCGTGTGTCAGGCTCGCCTTGGACAAAACCGGGAGGCACGGCTGGTGCTCGAGCACGCGCTGGCCAACCCGGAGATCCGAACGGCGGATCGGGTTCGGGTACTGCAGTTGCTCGGGCGCATCTGCCTCCAGGGTGGGGATCACGCCCGGGCATCACAATGCTTCGAGACCGTGATGGACATGACCGGAACGACAGGTGCGCCGGTGCTCAACCAGCTCGCGCAGGTCATGTGCAAGTCCGGAAACTACGAGCGCGGCTTCTCCCTCTTCTACCGCGCGATGCAGAGCTGATCCCGCGCTGGGTGACTGGGGCACCGGGCGCCGCAAAGATTGCGGTTGCCATCTCGGCAGGGTCGGGGGCATACTGCGCGACGATTGGCGAATCGATCAGGCGACGGGGTTCGGATGACGCTCGACATGAGGTCGATGGGGTGGGCGCTTGTATGCGTGGCAGCCCTGATGGCGCCGGCTACGGCGATGGCGCAGGATGCACCAAGGTTCGACCACAAGAGTCACCTGGAGAGGGTGACCGACTGCTCGGGCTGTCACTCGCTCGCCAGAGGCACCTACGAGCAAAAGGGCCGTGTGGGCTCCGGCCACAAGCCGTGCAACTCCAAGATCTGTCACGGCAATGAGTGGACCGCGAAGCCCAAATGGAGCTTCTGCAACACCTGCCACGCCAGCTCCAAGAACCTTCGCGACCTGCACTACCCGCCCTACCGCCGCAGGGCGCAGAGCGACTGGCTCGTCGACAAGTTCGACCACAAGGATCACATCGAGAAGGCCGGCGGCGCCTGCACTGCCTGTCACGCGGACACCAGGGCGAAGAAGCCCAGGCGGCTGACCACTGAGATTCCGGCCAACGACAAGGGCGACGCGGGTCACAAGGCCTGCAGCCAGTGCCACGGCAAGAAGGCACAGCCTGCCATGGCCGACTGTCGCGGGTGTCACAACCTGCGGGAGGGGCGCAAGGTCGCCGAGGCGCGGTCCGCGACATGGAACGACGACCGGGTGCGCTACGCCTTCTGGCACAAGGACCACGAGAAGGTCAGCAAGAACAAGGACTGCTCGGCGTGCCACAGCAACGTGAAGGTGGGCAAAGGGCAGGCGGTGCCGCTGCCGGAGATGAAGGCCTGCGAGACCTGCCACGATGGCAAGCGGGCGTTCGACGCCAAGGGCGTGCAGTGTCGCAAATGTCACCTGGTACCGGAGGGCCTGGGCACGCCTCAGCCGGTTCAGCAGGCCAAGTACCAGCACTCCGTGCACGCCAACGCGGGCGTCACCCTTCGCTGCGATGGGTGCCACGGTTCCTCCGTCGACGGGAAGATCAGCTTCCCGGGCGGCGATGATCACAAACCGTGCTCCAACAATGGCTGCCACGGCGACGAGTTCCGCCGATCCGGGCCGAAGATCTGCACGACCTGTCACGACCACGCCGACCCGTGGCGGACCAACCCTGCGCGGTCTCAGTTCGCCGTCGGGGGTGAGTTCTTTGTGGGCTTCTCGCACAAGAGCCACGACAAGCGGATTCGCGACCAGCGCGGGTGCGGTACCTGCCACCCCGGGCAGTCGGGCTTGCCCGTGAGCGAGATCGAGGCAGGCTGGCTCGCGCCGGCCCACAAGGACTGCGCCAGCTGCCACGCCGAGTTTGCCAAGCCGTCCATGACCGAGTGTGGCGGGTGTCACGAGCTCGAGCCCACCAAGAAGAAGGGCGCCGAGACGGACCCGAAGTGGCGAGTGGCTGCGAAGTTCCAGCATGAGACCCACCGGATGGACCCGCGCAACAAGCAGAACCTGGACTGCCGCGCCTGCCACGGCGACGTGCTCAATGTCGCGCCCGGTGCCCGCATTCCGCGCCCGACGATGCAGGGCTGCGGCGACTGTCACAACGGAACGATCGCGTTCAAGACCACGGGCCACGACTGCACGAAATGCCACGGTCCCGTCAGCGCTGCGCCGGCGCCACAACCCGGCAGCGAGCCCGTGAGCAAGCCCAAGTGAAGCACCTGTCTCCAAGGTTGCGCAGAGGGCTCATTCCGGCTGTGGCGTTGGTCGCCATCGCCGTGGCCGTGGGCGGCGTCTCCTTCTCGCAGGAAGAGAAGGTGGAGCCGGCGGTGGACTTCAGCCACGAAAAACACATCAAGGCGTTCGCCAAGAAGAAGGTGGAGTGGGGCTGCCAGGGGTGTCACGCCGACGGGACCGAGGACGCCAAGGAGTCCAGGCCGGGACAGACCGACCACAAATCCTGTGACGGCGCCGGCTGCCACGCGGACGAGTTCTATGGCAAGAAGGCCAAGGAGGCGACGGTCTGCCTGAACTGCCACGTGCGCGGGAAGTTCTGGCAGGACATGAGCGCGCTGCGCCCGTTCCCGCTCGAAATCTACGCCAAGCGCGAGCACACCACCCAATTCAGCCACCGCACGCACATGGACCCCAAGCTCAAGCTGGAGGGGTCAGCCATCGGTTGTAAATCGTGTCACCAGGGGCTCGGTGGCCGGATTGCGCGCCACGACAAAAAAGTGCCGGAGAAGCTGCGCAAAGACGACGGTGACTACACCAATCCCGGCCACGACAACTGCGTGAAATGCCA
>CALBXO010000170.1 GCA_937890335.1 uncultured Pseudomonadota bacterium
ACATTCCGATGGCGCCAGCGATTGTCGCGGGCTGCATCAGCCAGCGCACCGTGCCAACACCCCACGCCAGGAGACCGCCTTGCGTCGAAATGTCGTGGCCGGCGCCGACCGTGGCGACGCCCATCAGGAGGACCAGAATGGGCAGCAGTCGCAAGACCGAGCCGGCCATGTCCGCGCCCACAATCCAAAACGCAAGACCGGGCTCTTGCCGCAAGAGACGCCATCCCGACCGGTGCGCCAGCCGAACCGCGTCGAGCCCCTCACTGTCGTCGAGGACGAACTCCTCGTCCCCCTGGTGCTCGGGCTCCGCGGTCCAGTCGTCACGTAGGAGCTTTTGCTCGGGTCGATCCACGACGGGAATCTAGCACGTCCGTTGATACGGGGCACAGATTGACAGCGGCGACCGGGCGGAAGAAAAACGGAACCATGATTGAGAGCACCGCGCCCACAACGACCGATATCGCCGACGACGAACGCCTGATCGAGCTGCTCGGCGAGATCTCGTCCGGGCCGGCGGAGCGAGCCATGGCGCTGCGCGCGCTGTCGTCGCTGCCGTCCTCTGTCTGGACGCTCGACCGAGTCGCTGGCGCCGTCGGTACCATCGTGCCCCAGGCGCACGCGGAGGCGGACGACGAGCTCGCCTTCCTGACGTGGAACGTGCTCGCGTCCCTGATGGCGCACGGCCAGACTCTCACGGGCGAGGCGCTGCCGTTCGAAGACCAACTCGTCGAGCTGTTGGTCGCGCGATCGCCGGAGATTCGGGGCTTCGCGGCCACAAACCTCGGACGGACGACCGCCCGCGCCTCAGCGCGGGCCGTGGCAGAGGCGGTCGTGGTAGAGGAGCGCTGGGACGTGGCCATCCGCGGCATCGCAGCGCTGACGATGGCCTCGGTCCCCCTCCCCGCCTCCGTCCTGATCGAAATGCTCAATGCGCCGACCCAGGAGGCCGTGGCCTTTGCCGCGCGCGCGCTCGGGGCCGCGGGCACCCTGGAGGCCCGGCCGGAGATGCTGCGCCTGCTCGCGGGCGCCGCGCCGCTGGACGAGACGACCGAGCGAGAGCTCCGCCGGGCGGTTGGATGGCTGGACGGAGCGGAGGCGGAGATCCTCGCTGTCGAGCTGTTTCCCGATTGCGTCGCGATCGAAGGCGGAGGGTTGGTGCTCGCGCAGGGGGGCGGGCGCGCCGCGGGTTTCAGCCTGCAGTTCTCGACACAGACCAACATCATCTCGCTGGAACTCAACCTGCCCGTGGATGGCTGCGAGGAAACGGTCGCCGCCCTCGCCGACGCGATCGGGACCTTGCTCAGCGACGAGACCAATGCCAAGGGCCGCGTCGCACAGGATGACAACGAGTACGTGCTGAAAATCGCGCCAGCCCTGCCCGCTCCGTCCAGCCTCTCCGCGCTCGTGCAGGTCTGCGCACTGCTCACACCCGCCTGTGAACTCGCCGACCGCCGTTCGGTGGGGCTCGGCGTGGTGATTTCCGCTCTGGACTCGGTCACCGATGAAATCCATGCACGGGCCGCACGACACGCAGCTCTCGCCTCGCGCCTCCCGAGCACGCGGCGACTGCGCACGGACGACGGTACCCGCTGGACACTTCTCGGGACCGGCAGCGGTGGCGTCGACTCGGAGGGAGCGCCACAGGTCACATGGGTGCTGGCGGCCGACACCGATCAGCTGTGGGCCGACGCCGCCGCCGCCGCCCTCCTCGTGGTGCTCTCCTGGTCGCAAGAGACGAGACTCGACTTTGGCGCAGAGGCCAGCGACCGTATTGCCGCTGCACTTGGCTGGCGTGTGGGGCTGCCCCTGATTGGTCAGGTCCTGGACACGTCACCGCCCTTGCTCGCCGCAGCTGGCGTGCCCGCGGGAGACATCCACGTCCAGCTCGAGGTGGACGCGCGCGCACTGCGAAAGTCGCTCCAGCGCCCCGGGGCGGGCTCCGGCAGCGAGCGTTTCAGGGAGCTGATGGACCAGAGTGAGTCCATGGAGTTCTTCTTGCGCGGGTACTGCCAACGTGTCGCGGACGGCGAAGACCCCGCCGAGTTGCTGAACCTTCAGGCCCTGCAGAAGATCCCCTGGGAGGCACCCGTACCGCCCGAGGCATCCAGCATCGACGACGCGCCGGCCACGTCGCCACACCAGCCGCCAGTCGAAGAGGCGACCCAGGAGTTTGAGGTCTCCGTCCTGGACGATCATCCGACCGACGACTTCACGGACCTCGCCGCACTGCGCCGTCCACCCACGCCCGGCGTGCTCGTGGAAGACCCCGACCCGCTGGTCGATTACCCGACATCAGCGTTGCCGACGGTTCCACAACCTCCGACCCACCCATCACGCGCGGCGCAGTCCCGGCCGCGACCCATTGCGTCCAATGCCGGGGACCCGGAGCGCCCGCGTCAGCCGCAGCGTCCGCCCGGCCCGTCCGGTGGCAACGCCCCGCTGGACGACCAGGGGCGCACCCCGGCGGACGTCGTCAAACAACTTAGCGCCGACCTTGTCACCGTCGACGTCTACCTCCGATCTGCGGGCTACAACCACGCCAAACTCGCACAGATCATGACCATCTTGCTGGGCCATGAGCCCGACGCGGCCCGCGCCATCATCGCCAAGGCACCGTGCCGGTTGCTCACCGCGGTGCCCCGAGACCGAGCCCGCACCATCAAGACAGTGCTGGAAGGGACCGGCGCGATCATCGCGTGGGAGGAGCCCGACGACGAGTAGGGGCCAGAGGAGGCGCGAGTCTCGAACGGGTCGCGGCGCTCAGCGCCGCGCCAAGAAACGAAACGGGGAGGCGCAAAAAGCGCCTCCCCGTTTTTCGTTCAGCGTCAGCGGGCCCAGACGGACCCGCAAACCCCACGCATCAGATACGTCCGAACACGTCGTAGAACGTGCGCATCAGGTTGATGCGACGGATGTACCAGTTCATCTCGCTCTCGGCGGCGCCGGCGCCCTCGAAATCGAGCCGGCTACGACGCGTGCTGTACTCGTTTGCCCAGTAGGAACACTCCTGGACGAACTTCACCGCCGTGGTCACCCGGCTGTTGCCGTTGTTGCGGACAGCCGCGTACTCGTGGCCGCGGACCGGGTCCACACAGGACACCATCGAGAAGCCCTCTCCCACAGTGATCTGCTCGCCGTTGCCGACGCGGAAGATGTGGTTCTCGTCGGCGAAGCCGATGTCGTAGTTGGAGTTGAATCCAGCCATTCCGTACAGCATGAGGTAGTAGCGCTGACCCCAGCTGTGGTAGGGCCGCACAACCTTGACCTCCTCATCCATGCCCGTGGGAACGTTGTTGCTGTCGAGCACGAATCCGGTGTTCGGGTCCACCGACAGGTTGCCGAACGTCACGGGCGCAACGGCGCGCGACGTGAGGCGGTCACCCATCAGAATCTGACCGAACTGCGCCTGCGGCTCCTCGAGCCAGGAAGCGCCGACCATGTCGGACAGCTGGTTGTCGAAGAACAGGTAGTACGGCAGCGAGTAGGACAGGGAGTCCGTGTCGGTGTCGACATCGCGGACGGCAACGCGGGACTGGATCATGGCGATCACAGCGCCGATGAAGTCGTAGTAGTGACCCGACTCCTCCGGGTAGTAGTAGTACGTGTAACCCGCGTCGTAGTTGTAGCGCGTGAACGGACGACGACCGGCGCCCATGGGCACGTTGTAGTCGTAGGCGTCCGCGTCGCACTTGGCGTCCGTGGAGGTCGTCGCGCCGTCCTCCTGGAACTCGTCGGCGTTCGCGAAGGCGCAGTGAACGAGGATGCCATCCTTGTCGGCCACATGGTTGCCGTAGGTCGGCATCATGAGCAGCTCATTGAGGAAGTTGAACCCAGCCAGCGCCGCCATGTAGCGGTAGGTGCCCTGGATGTCGTTGCTGCCCATGAAGAACAGCTCCTGGTAGCTCTTGGTCAGGTACGACATGTAGCGGCTGTACACGCGGTTGATGCGGCTGTAAGGCGACCAGGTCAGGCTGTCCCGCGCGAAGTTCGAGAACCAGTAGTAGTCGTGGTAGCCGTCGATGACGTACTTGGCCTGCTCGTACGGGTCCGCGCCGTGGTCCCAGCGCTGGCAGGACGAGTCGATGCCGGCCCAGTCGTCGGTGCAGAACATGTACGGAACCTCAACCAGGCGGTCCTCGTCGTCGTTGGCGCGGGCCTGACGCAGAGTCTCGTACCGGACGTGGCTGCGATCGGCGATCTTGCCCACATCCGCGAAGGAGTTGGCGAAGGTCGTGTAGTGGTAGGACTCGAGCGGGTGCGAGTACGCCAGGGAGCCACGTCCATCAAAGGCGCGCAGCAGGTCCTCGGCGGTCACCACGTCGTTGAAGATCTCGGTGTCCTTGGCGCCCTCAAAGGCCGACGGGTTCCAGACCTCGACGTAGCCACGCTCGCCGACCTTGTTGCCCTGCTCGTCCTTCTGACCATCGAAGCCGTGCGTGTACGCGTAGACGATCGCCGCCTCGTCGTACTTGCCGATTCCGTGGATGTCCGTGTTGAAGCGCAGGCCGTAGTCCATGATGGAGCTGTACCCGTACTCGGCCATACCACCGGGCAGCTGCCGGTTCTCGTCCTCGACAAAGCCGAGCTTCTGCTCCTGGGTGGCGGCGGAGACCTCAAAGAGATCGCCGACGGTCACGACCGGGCGGAGGTTCTGCTTGCGCAGCGCCCAGTACTCGTCGAAGTAGTTGAGCGAGTCGTACGAGCCCTGGAAGTTGTGGCGCAGACCGAGCGTGTGCCCAATCTCATGGAGCATGACGCCCTGGTAGATGAGGCCGCGAATCTCGAGCCACATCTTGCGGTCGCGCTCGGCCGGGTCCACCGCCTCGTACTTCTTGGCGAGGCTGGCGGCGAGTCCGGCAACCACGTCGTCGGCGAAGTCCGTCGTCATGATGTTGTTCTCGGCGAAGAAGCGGGTCCGCTCCTCCTCGCGCTTGATCATGGTGTCCGGGTTCAACCAGCTGGACGGACGAACCTGCTCGAGCACCTCGGCGGGCGCGTCGGCAGCGGTCGCGTAACGACCACCGGTCATCTCGCGCACCATCTCGTCGGTGACGAGAGCCATGTCGAGGTTGTGCTCGCGCATCTGCTCCATACGATGGTTCCAGTGACCGTTGTCGTACGGGGTCGGGTTGTCGATGGTGTGCTCGAACTTGGCCAGCTGCGCAGGCGGCATCAGCTCGCGGAAGTCCTTGGGCAGCTCCATGCCGTGCAGCTCGGGAGCCACGTCAGCGCGGGGGTCCACCTCAGTCAGGCGGTTGAAGACGGCGACGCGAACGTTCTCGCCGTCCGAGATGGCGTCGATCTGCGTGCGGCAGTTCTCGCTCTCCGCGTCATCCTGGCAGGCGATCTGAAGGTTGACGATGTCCAGACCGGAGCTCGCGTAGGTGTCCACGGACGCGCCGTAGACGTACGCGGTGCCGGAGATGATCTCGCCGGTCTCGGGGTCGGTACCGGAGGGGCCGTAGCCCAGGGGGCCACTGATCTGCGGCTGCGGAACCCAGTAGATGTGGTTGTAGCGAACGTCGCCAACGCGAACGATCTTGCCCTCGGGGCCGCAGGCCTCGTGGTTGTCGTCGGCGGTGACCGGGTTGTGGCAGACCACAAACACGGGGTCCAGGCTGTCCGGGTCCACGCCCTTGGCCGCGGCCACGGAGCGTCGGAACGCGCGGTCCCAGTGCCGCTCGATGGACTCGTTCCACTCCTCGAGGTCACCGGGCATCTCCTGGTTCACGTAGTAGACGACGTGACCCGGGTCACGGTCGGACACCGGGATGAGCTCGCCGTTGTCGTCAAACGCGGTCTGCCAGATGTTGTGGCGGTTCGCCAGGAAGATCTGGCCGGTCCGCGTGAGGCCGCGCTCCCGGTCGTACTGGAAGCGCTCGTTGCGGAAGAAACCGAACTTGAACATGTCCTCGTTGTCGTAGTGGACAGCCTCGTAGGTCTTCTTCTCGGGAACCCGCGCGAACGAGTTGACGATGACCATCTCCGTACCGGCGCAGTCGGCAAGCTCGTAGTAGTAGCAGTACGGGTGCTCGATGAGGGTCGCGCGGACACGCACCTCAAAGTACACCAGCTTGCCGTCGTCGTCGTACTCGAAGGACCGGCTGTCCAGCTCGTACTCCTCGCCGGGAGCGTGGGTGTACTGGAGGATCGGCGTGGCGCCGTAGAAGCTCATGTTCGCGATGGTGACCCGGTCCCAGGCGACACGCATGTACTCGCGCTCAGGCCAGTCGCGGTCGCTCGAGTTCTCGGAGATGACGTTGGTCTGCTCACCCGTGGACGAGCTGTAGCCGCGCTGCACATCAAAGTGGCTCGAGATCGAGAAGCCGATCATCGGAGCGCCCTTGTACAGATCCGGGTCCTCACCGAAGCCCTGGCTCTCGCCATTGATGGTGCTCGGGTTTGTGTTGCCCACGCCATCCGTGTCGGCCCGGTGGTCCGCCCCAGGCACAACCTCATACGACCGGTAGGCCAGCAGCTGATCCTCCTGAATCTCCCAACGGACCTTCTCCACACCGGTGTTCACACCGGTGAAGAAGAACGGGTTGCCATGAGGAACGTCCGCGACGGTCTGGCGGAAGTACCACTCGCCCCCGTCGCTGAAGAGGTCCTTCTGGATCTTGTTGGGGTTGGTGCGGTCGATGTCCCCGACCTGCTGGGCACAGCCAGCGGCCATGAGCATTCCCGCGGACAGCAGCGTAACCACTGCCCCACGTGTCATCCGGCGTAACATGAGCAACTCCTCGTTCTGAGCAAAAGAATGGCTTGCGCGCGAGCCAATACGTTCAGGTTCTTACACTTGGCCGGAAGGCATAAACAACTTCTATGCCACCTGTCCAGTCCTGACCCCAGAACGGTGGCTTCTGGCCCCTCAAACCCCAGAATCACCGGATCGAGAGCAGCACGAGGGACCTCATGCCGCGCCGGTGGATCAGCCCAATCCGCCACCGATGGCCCACGCACACGCTCCTGTTAGAAAGCGCACGCCGTCCGTCGCGAAAGGAGCGGGTGAACCGCCGGCCTTTTGTCCTCGGTCCCCGGTGAAAGTTGCGGCAACAATGAGCCGCTGCGCCCGTGAACCCTCCTGGACGACCCAGGGAGGTTGCTTTGCTGAGGACGCTGTTGGCACGAGGCCTGGATCTACTCTTTCCGCCGCGGTGCCCGGGGTGCGACACCGCGCTGGGGTACGCGGCCCTGACAGGCGGGGCAAGCGAAGCGCCGCTGTGGTGCGCCGGGTGCACGCGGTTGCTGCGGACGCCTGGATTGGCCTGCCCCTCCTGCGCCCAACCCCACCTGCCATGGCTGGATCGGCCGCAGCGCAGCGGCCGCTGCGACACCTGCGTGAGAGACCCGCCCCCGTGGGAGTTTGCCCTCAGCCGCTTTGAGCTCTCCGGTCCCGCCCACGACGCGGTCCTGCGGGCCAAGACGCCCGGTGGCGCCTGGGCCGGCCAGTGCCTGGGCCGCGATCTTGCGCGGGCGCTTTCCACGTCGGTGTGGACTACAACCGAGCCCACCGCGCTCGTCCCCATCCCCCTCCATGACAGGGTCCTCGCAGTCCGAGGGTTCAACCAGGCGGAGGAGATCGCGCGGGCCCTGGCTGCGGCGACAGGTTCAGTTGTGGTCAACGCGCTGCAGCGGCGCGCGCGCGGGCGCCCCCAAAAGGGGCTGAGCCGAGTGGGCCGCGCCGACAATGTACGCGACGCGTTCTCCATGGCGATCACCCCGAGCGCACTCGGCGACCACCGCGTGGTGCTCGTCGACGACGTGATCACGACCACCGCGACGCTACGAGCGGCCGCGGCCGCGCTGCGGGCTGCCGGTGTCGGGACTGCGGGTGTCGTCAGCGTGTGTCGCGAGCCGTGACCTCCAGTCGGGCCCGCGCGCTGCCCGCGCCGGGGGCGCAAATGGGTGCTTCGGTCACCCACCCCTCACTTGTGATAGGGCTCGCCGCGCTGAATCGTCATCGCGCGGTAGAGCTGCTCGAACAGGACGACCCGCGCCAGCTCGTGCGGCAAGGTCATCCGGGACAGCGCCAGCGTAGACGTCGCCGCGGCCCGAACACGGTCGTCGAGGCCCAGTGCCCCACCAATGACAAAGGCAAACGTCGAGTCACCACGGACCATTCGCCGGGCCATGTCGTCGGCGAGCTCTCGGCTGGTAGGTTGTTCGCCCCGCTCGTCGAGAACGAAGAGCACGGCGCGGTTGGGAACGGCGGCGAGGAGCGCGTCGCCTTCGGCGGCCACGGCGACCGCGTCGTTCTTCCCCTCGACCTTGCGGGCCTCCCGGACCTCCGTCACCACCAGCTTTGCGTAGTGGGACAGCCGCTTTTCGTAGAGGGCCGCCGCGGCGCGCATGGATTTTTCGCGCAGCTTACCGACGGCGATGACGTGGATCTTCACGCGTCAGGGGGACGCGTACTGCCCTTCCGCGTCGCGGTCGGTCGTGAGCCCCTCAGGGACCTCGATGTCGATGCGCGGGGCGTCCTTCCAGATCTGCTCAAGGCCGTACTCCTCGCGTTCGCTGAGGTGGAAGATGTGCACGATGATGTCGCCGTAGTCCATCAGGACCCACATCCCGTGGGCCTGGCCCTCCACACCGAGAGGCCGGAATCCGTATTCCCGGAGCTCATCGGTGATGTTCTGCGCGATCGCCTGAACCTGACGATCACTTCGACCTGAGCAGATGACGAAGTAGTCCGCATAGCTGACCAGCTTGCGCACATCCATGATCTTCAGATCCAGGGCCTTGCGATCCCAGGCGGCCTCGGCGATCTGCTCGGCCAGGCGCGATCCTTCACGATCCTCATCCACTGCAGCCTCGGCTGCGGGGGCGTCGTTCTCATCGACCAGATGACTGTCGCTCATGTTCCTCCGTGGGTCAGGTTCGAACCTGCCCATCTCCTCGAATGACGAACTTCGTCGTCGTCAGCTCGCGCAGGCCCATGGGACCAAACGCGTGAAGCTTGGTGGTCGAGATGCCAATCTCGGCACCGAGTCCCAACTGACCACCATCTGCAAAGCGCGTCGAAGCATTTACCAGAACCACTGAGCTGTTCACCCGGTTCAGAAATGCCTCGGCCGCCCCATAGTCCTCGGTGACGATGGATTCCGTGTGGTCGGAACCGTACGTCTGAATGTGCCGCACTGCCGCCTCAAAGTCGTCCACCACGGCCACGGCGACGTCCAGCGAGAGGTACTCGGCGTACAGGTCTTCCTGCCGCGCCTCCACGCACATCCGCGCTGTGAACCAGGGCTGCGCGGCGGCGACCTCCATGGCGCGGGCGTCCAGGTGCAGCGTCACGCCCTCGCCGATCAGACGCCCTCCCACGAGCGGGAGGAGGTCAGACACCCTGTCCGCGTGGAGGAGCAGCGTCTCCATCGCGTTGCACACGCCCGGACGATGGACTTTCGCGTTGACGGCGATGGCGGCGGCTTTGTCTGCGTCGGCCGCCCGGTCCAGGTAGACGTGGCAGACGCCCTTGTAGTGCTTGATCACGGGCACGCGCGCGTTCTGCGACACATAGCGCACCAGGCCTTCGCCCCCGCGAGGAATGACGAGGTCCACGTAGTCCTCCTGCTCGATGACCGCGCGGATCGCGTCGCGATCGGCGGAGTCCACGAACTGGAGAACGTCAGGCGGCAGACCTGCTGTCGCCAGCCCCTCGCGCAGGGCCGCGACCACGGCGCGGTTGGTGCGCAGCGCGCGCGACCCGCCCTTGAGCACGACGGCGTTGCCGGACTTGATGCACAGCGCTGCCGCATCGGACGTCACATTGGGGCGCGCCTCATAGATGATGGCGACCACACCCAACGGGATGCGCCGCTTGGCGACCCGAAGACCATTGGGGCGGACCCACGCCTCGTCCTCGGCACCAACGGGATCAGGCGCGGCCACGAGCTCCCGCAGCGCAGCGGCCATCTTGCCCAGCCGCACCTCGTCCAGCGCGAGCCGATCCACGAAAGCCGCAGCCAATTCCCCCGCCTCCGCCGCGCGTCGCGCATCGCGAACGTCGTCGGCGTTGGCAGTCAAAATGGCGTTGCTGTGGAGATCCAGTGCGTGCGCCATGGCCGTCAGTGCCGCGTCCTTTTCACCGGAACGGGCGCTGGCCAGGCTCGGGGACGCCAGGCGAGCTGCCCGCGTCTGCTCTACGATCGCGCTGTACGTCTCGCGCGGAATGTTCAGATCGTCGCCCTCATGAGCCAGGACAGCTGTTGCGCAGCGCGGGCCGAACCCGTGCATACCAACCTCGACCGTCCGTGGCGCTTCCTCGTTCCCAAACGGGTGTACGATTGCCACACCTTAGAAAGCAAGCACAGGGGTAGTCAATTCCTCGTTTCCTTGCAGCCGGCAAGCTCGCCCTCCACGGCGGCGGCGAGACGGTCGTACCCAACCGCTCCCCCCGGAATCTTACGGCCATTGAGGAACAGCGCGGGCGTCCCCCGAATCCCGATCTCGCCGCCCAACGCAAGGTCGGCGGCGACGCGGGCCTTGGCGCCGGGCGACGCCATGCACGTGCTCAGTTCGTTGACACCCAGCCCCAGCTCCTTGGCGTAACCAAGCAGGTCGTCTTGCCTGAGCTTGGCCTGTCCTTCGAAGAGGCGGTCGTGCATGGGCCAGAACTTGCCCTGGTCCTCCGCACAGACGGCGGCGAAGGCCGCGCCACACGCAAATTGATGGAACGGTTTGGCGACGCGTGGGTTGCACTGGTGGTCGAGTGGGTTGTGTCGGAAGACGACGCGAACGTCCTTCGGAAACGCCGCCTGCAACTTCTCGACGTCCGGTACGACACGCGAGCAGAACGGGCACTGAAAATCGGAGAACTCGACGAGCGTGACGCAGGCATCTGCCTCGCCTTTTGCCGGGCCCTTCTTCATCTGCTCCCAGAGTTCAGGCGCCACGGGAACCTGCGCGGCAAACTCCTGCCTGGCCCACAGCTGCGCCTCCGATCGACGCTCCTCAGGCGTGGGACCGGCCGCCCCCGCCGCCGCCTGCGCGCCAAAATGCGCCGCCAAAACGGCGGCGATGAACGTGAGCACAAACGCCGCGGGAAGCGGCGAGCGGCCAAGATCGGCGCGCTGGGTCACCAGCCGCTTGAGGCTCAGGACATAGCCCTCTCCGGATAGGAACCGGGCCATCAGCAAGATGGCGATGTTCACGACGTAGAGGCTGCTGCAGGCCCAACAGAAAGAGCCCAGGACGAACGCCGAGATGCCGGCGAGAAACAGCGAGTAGATGCACGCCGCGCCGTAGAGCGTGACCAGCAGCCGCCCAACGAGTGGGCCGACCTGGCCGCGCCCGACCAGCAGGACTGCGATTGTGGCAGCGTAGAAGCCAAACCCGATCACAGCCACCGGCACGCCAGCGACCTCCGAATAGACGCTCCCTGCCGCGACGTTGCAGTTGACCTTTGTGGACAGATTGCAGAGCCCGCCCACGGTTTCGCCGCTCTTGACGAGCAGGTGGACCCACGTCAGGTACACCGAGAGGCCGGCACCGACGAGGGCGGCCACAATGGCGCCCCACAGCAGGCCGGGCGAGAGGGGTTTGGACTGTGGCTGGGTTGCGGTCATCTGGCCTCCATCGTACGGTGTCGCGCATGGTCAACACGACTTCCACGCCCGGAACATCACCCCCTGAGCGCTACATCGCGGTAGCAGGGACCATCGGTGCGGGCAAGTCCAGCCTCGTGGAGTTCCTCTGCGCGCGCTACGACCTCGACCCCTACTTTGAGCCGAATGAGGCCAACCCCTACCTGGCCGACTTCTATGCCGATATGGAGCGCTTCTCGTTCCACTCGCAGCTGTATTTCCTCGGGGCCAAGCTCCAACTCCACCGCGAGCTGGAGGCCGTCGCGCGGCCCGTCATCCAGGATCGGACCATCTGGGAAGACGCGGAGATCTTCGCGGAGAATCTTCACCGCACCGGCGTAATGGACGATCGGGACTACCGCACGTACCGGCTGGTCTACGAGTCCATCAAGGGGACGCTGCGCCCGCCGGATCTCATGATCTATCTCAAGTGCAACCAGCGCACGATTCGGAAACGAATCCGACAGCGCGGGCGCGAGATGGAGCAGAACATCCCGTCGGCCTATCTCAAGCGGCTTCAGACGCTCTACACGTCCTGGACCTCGAGCTACAACCTGTCCCCGATGGTGACGCTGGAGACCGACAAGCTCGACTACATCTCCGATCTCATCCACTGTCACGACCTGATGACCACCCTCGACGAACACCTCAGCGGCCAGCGCCTGCAGTTGTGGCAGCCCGCCGCCGCCGTGAATTGATCCCCTGACCATGGACCGTTACGAGAAGCTCGTCTGGCTCGACCGGGCGATCGTGTGCGCCCTCGCGGCGCTCCTCTTCCTGCCGATGCTCGGTGCATTTGGCCTGTGGGACCCGTGGGAGACCCACTACGGGGAGGTCGGCCGACAGCTCACGGAACGCAACGACTGGATCTCCACCTGGTGGGGCAGCCATTGGAAGAACGGCCAGGGCGGTGTCGAGGGGAAGTTCTTCTTCTCCAAACCCATCCTGCTGATGTGGCTGATGGCGCTCGGTCTGGAGGTCTTCGGCTTCAGCGAGATCGGGATCCGACTGGGCATCACCATCATCGCCATCGTTGGTGTCGTCTCCGCGTACTCCATGGGCGAGCGGATCTGGGGACGGCGCGCCGGCTGGCTCTTCGCGCTGGTGTTGGCAACGAGCCCGTTCTTCGCGCTCCTGTCCCGACAGGCCCAGACCGACATGCCATTCGTCGGAAACATGACCATCGGCATGTGCTTCTACGCCATGGCCATGTTTGGTCGCGACAGGGATCGGCCCGCTGGGAAGCTACTCATCGGCCTGACGCTGGGCTTTATCGCGCTCATCACGCTGCCGCAGATCGTGCTCATCACCAAGGGCTTGATGACCTGGAGGGCGTACGCCGGTGGCGACGTGGGCGCATTTTTTCTCTACGGCCCCACGCAGGGAGCACTCTACCTCCTCATTCTGGCGGCGGTCGTCTTCACGACACTGCGGGGAAGACCCACGCAGAGTCAGCTGCATCTCTACACGTTCTACGCGTTCATCGGTCTGGCCACGCTGGCCAAAGGGCTCCTGGGCTTTCTGCTTCCGGGCGCCATCATCTTTTTCCACATCGCGCTCACGGGACAGTGGCGCTCCCTGCTCCGCGTCGAGCTCGTGCGCGGCCTGGGCATCTTCATTGCCGTGGCGTTCCCCTGGTACGTCGCGATGCTCGTCCGACACGGCAACGCGTACTTCCAGCGCTTCTTTGTCCACGACCACTTCAAGCGCCTGGCCACCGGTGTGCACCAGATCGACAGTGGCTCGTTTGAGCACTACATCAAGTGGCTGGGCTTTGGGTTGTGGCCGTGGGTAGGCCTCGTGCCCGCCGCGGCGCTGTCCGTCCTCAGCAGTGATCAGCGCAAGAGCACGGACCCGCGACAGCGCGCTGCTCTGTTTTTCTGTCTGTGGGCCATCTTCACGTTCACCCTCTTCACGCTGTCGAGCACGAAGTTCCACCACTACATCTTCCCCGCAGTCCCGGCGTGCTGCTTCCTTGTCGGCGTCCTGCTCTACGACATGACCAGCGCCAACGCCGCGCGCGGGCGCATCGGTTGGATCTTCGGGCTGGCGGCCTTTGGTCTGGTTGTCCTGCTGGGTTGGGACATCTTCGACGACCCCCAACACCTAAAAAACCTCTTCACCTACAAATACGATCGCAAGTGGGATGCGCAGTGGACCACGGACTTCCGGCTGGTCATCGGCGCGGCCGTCGCCGTGGCGTCCATCGGCGCTGCCTTCCTCGCGGCCAGGACCCGTGCCCTGCGCATCGCGGGCATCAGCATCACAGCTGTGGGCGCCATCCTGCTCACGGCCTGGGGCCTGTGGGTCTACATGCCCACCATCAGCTCGACGTGGAGTCAGAAAGGCGTGTGGGACCGGTACTATGACCTGTGCACGCGCACGGCCGGACCTCCCGACCACGACGACAAGAAACGCTACTGCGAGGAGCAATCGCTGAGCTACAAGCTCAACTGGCGCGGCGAGACGTATTACACCCAGAACGAGGTCCTGCCGATTCGGGAAGACCACGAGTTCACGCACTTCCTGAACCAGAACGGCGACCGTCCCTTCTTCGCCATCATGGAAATGAGCCGCTACCGCGGGGAGTTCCAGCGGAATCTACCGGCGAAATGGAAGAACAAGTCCTGTCTGATCGAGACCGGCAACATCAAGTTCGCCTTCACCAAGGTTCCCTGCGGCCCCGACGACCCTGCGCGCTCGGCACCGGGCACCGGCGCCGAAAAGTGATCGTCACGTTCTTCGGGCACGCCGCGGTCGGGCTCGTCGCGGAGCGGGCGCCGCGGCCCGATTTCCGCGTCCTCATCGACCCCTACGAACCCATGGGATTCGATGGCCGGATGACCTACCCGGCGATCGCAGGCCGATTCACGCCCGACGTCGTACTCGTCACCCACAACCACCCCGACCACGCGCACACCAACCCGTGGCCCGACGCCCCCGTGGGCACGCCCCAACATGCCATCGACGCACTACCGGTCGAGTGGACGGTCTGCGACCATGACGGGTTCGGTGGCCAACTCAGGGGTGGGACGACTGGCGTTGCGCGGTTTGAGTTGGACGGCTTGCACATCGTCCACACAGGAGACCTGGGTGAATTGCCCGACCCAGAGACGCTCGCGCGTTGGCGACCGTGCGAACTGCTGTTTGTCGCGGCGGGTGGGTACTACACGCTGGGCGCCTCCGAAGTCGCCGAGCTCAGCCGGCGCCTCCAGCCGGCTGCGACGATCCCGATCCACACCCGAACGCCCTACTGCGCCCTGCCTCACATGTCCGGCACGGAGGGCCTCCTGGCCCGATTGCCCACCGTGGAGCGGCGCGAGGGCACCTGGCGGTATTCGCGCCCCCATCGTGCAGGATTGGTCCTTATGGAGCCGGCGGTCTGAGCACCCGCGGGCGGCGTGCCGCGCTCGCGAACGTCAGCTCATCGCACCCGACGCATGCGCAAGGTGGTGACGACCTTGCTCGCACCCAGGTTCTCGGATTTGTCGGAGGTACCCGAGGCGGACGAGGACAGCTCCTCTAGAATCCCAGCCTTGAACCGTGCGCTTCCCTGGCTCGTCAGGCGGGTGGTCCGAGCGACCTTCGTACCGTCCACATCCACCGAAGTCTGTAGGGTACCGACGCCGCTGTAGCCCACGGTGTCTGGCGACTCGAGCCGAAACTTCCTCGACGAGATGCCCTTCGCCTCGACCACGCCGTCGTTCACCTCGCGTTCAAGCTGATCTTTCCACGTGGCGCCGGGGCTGACGGCGGCCTCCGGCAAGAGCGGAAGCGAGCGCACCACGATGTCGTTGAAGAGGCTGAGCGCGCGCAGGCGTGCCGGGTTGGAGACGTCGAACAGGGTGTCCTGCACCTCACCGCGCGCGTTGAGCACGATGATGAGCTCGAAGGGCGCCAGAGACTCGAGATGGTCGTGGGGTTGAGGGGGCCGATCCCCCGTCTTCAGCGTGGTCTGAAAGTTGGAAAATGCCAGCCGAACCACGCGGTCACCCCCGGCGCGTTCCGCCTCGAGAGTCCACACCATCTTCGCGTTGACGTCCGTGCGGACATGGCTCGACTTCCCGCTGGGCAGCGGGACGTCCATGTCCTGGCCGATCTCAACACGGTATTCCAGCGATGTTTGGGTGAGGTCGTACCGGAGCGTCTCCTGTGCGAGAGACGGGCTCACCCACAGCAAAAGCCCCAGGAAAACCCAGGGAATGGAGAGCCGCACGGGACCTCTATTTGATGGAGAACGGGTAGTTGATCGTGAGGCTCGATCCAGAGTCCGGGAACTTCATGCCGCGGACAACGCGCGTGATGCATCCGCCAACGGCCGAACCCTTGAACTTGCCGGTCGTAACCTGCGCGCTGGCCACATTGCCGGACGGCGTAATCGTGAACCGGATGGTCACGGTGCCTGTCACGGGGTTCGCGCCTTGGTTTTTGGTGCACGCCAGGACGCGGCCGTTGGAGCGCCGGATGACCTTCAACACGTCGGACTTGGACAGACCGGCCTTGGCGGCGGGCGCCTCCTTCGGAGGATCTTTCTTCGCGACCTCCTTGGGGGGGTCCTTCTTGTCTTTGGGCTTGTTGCCGATTCCACCGATGATGTCATCGATGGAGTCGCCGTCCTTCTTGGCGTCCTTCTTGGGGTCCTTCTTCGGCTCCTCTTTGGGCGTGTCTTTCTTGGTCAGCGCCTCAAGCTCACGCTCCTTCCGGCGCTTCTCCGCCAGTTCCTCGCGCCGCTCCTTCTCCTTGCGCTTCTCCTCGGCGGTCTTGGGCTTCTCGGGCTCTGTCGGCGCTGCCTTGTCGTCGCTGCCGTCTTTCGCCGCGATCGCTTCCTTGGCTGCGGCGCCGTCGGCCTCCCCGTCCTTGACCTCTCCGTCGGGCGCTTCGCCGTCTTTCGGCGCTCCGTCCGCGACTGCGCCGTCGCCGGGAGCTCCGTCGGCCTCGCCGTCCTTCTTCTCCGCGTCTCCGCCAGCTGCGGGGGTGTCACCCTCGGGCTTGGGTTGATCGCCCTCCCCGCCTCCGGGAACCGCTGGGGTACCGGCGCCCGGCGTACCCGCCGCGGCGATGGCGTCGGGCCGCTCTTTGATGATTGGGTCAGGCTCGCCGGTCCTCCAAACAAGGACGGCGATGAGCGCTGAGCCTACCAGGAGCAACAACAACACGCCTGCGCCCATCGCGAGGAACAGCGGCGTATTCGACTTCCGGGTCCCCATCGGCATCATGGCCGGGACCTGGATCGCCGGCCCTGCTGCCGGGACCGAGAACGGGTCGGGACCGCCGTCTGGGCGACCGCCTTCACGCCCGCCGCTCACCGCAGCTGCGGAGGCGCTCAGGGCCCGAATGTCGATCAGCCCACTCGCCTCGCTGTTGGCGGGCGCGTCCGTGGGCGCGTCGGCGCCGGATGTATCCGTAAGGTTGTTGAGGCTGAAGAGAACCGAGTTCTCATTGCGGGCGCCCACCAGACCGTTGGACGGCTTTTGGGGCTTGGGCGCCTGCGGGACGATTGCCTCGAGACCGCCGTCAAAGCTGGCGGACGGGTCAAAACCAATGCCAGGTCCCTGAGAGGGGGGCTCGAAGCTGCCGAAGATGCCACCGGGTTCGGAAGGTGAGGCCAGCGAGGCCTCGACAGCCGGCGCGACCGCTGCGGCCACACTGGGCACAGACATCGCCTCCGTCGCGTCAGGCGCGCCAAACATAGGCGCAGCCGCGACGGGCTCCGGGTTGCGTGCCTGGAAGCTCGCGACGTCCATCGCCTCGGTCGCCTCACCGGGTGATCCGGCAGCCGCCATGGCGGGTGCGGGATCGTAGGCCGCGGGCGGGGGGTCATAGGCGGCGGGCGCAGGATCGTATCCGGCGGAGACGACGCGCGTGGCCTCGTCGCCCCCAAACTCATCTCGACTGTCGTGCTCGGCGACACCATTGCTGTGCGCTGCCACAGGGGCCGCGACCACCGCAGGTGCGGCCGGCTCCACAGCACCGCCCGACAGCAGATGGCGCAGCTCTTCCACGCTGCTCAGGGGAATCCAATCGGCGAATCCCTCACGCCATGTGTACGTGTCGCTCTCGACCTCACCGGATGCAAGGAGACCCTGGATGTCGGACTCGGAGTACGGCCCGTCTTGTTGACCTGCACGGACGACGTACCAGACGCCTCCCTGCGAAGGCGCCTGACTCGCTGCGGCTTCGCCGGGACTGGAACCGTCCCCTCGAACCAGGATCACGTGGCTACACTTCTTGCAGCGGATCTTGAAGACCTTGCCCACCACCTTTTCGTCGGCGATGGAGTACTTGGCGCTGCAATTGTCGCAGAGGATGCGCATGGGATGCTCGACCTACTTCAGTGCGTCGTCCTTGGCCGATTCCTGGATCTTCGGCAAGAAGCTCTTCTTGAGGCTCAGAAGACGATCGAACTTCGCCTTCTCCACGGCACCGTACACGAAGCCATCCGGCTTCTTGAACTCACCGTCGATCAGCATGTCGTCGAAGTCGTAGAACTTCGTCTTCACATCCTCTCCATCCTGGGCTGCAGCAACCGAAGTCACCAGGCCCAGGCCAACAAGCACCACCAAGAACGCCGCGAGACGCTTCATCTGACTCTCCAATCCACCGCTCCATCGAAGGAACGGGTGGGCCGTGCGTTTCTATTCGCTCGGATTCGAGATTGCACCGGCGAGTAAGATACCACGCCGCAAAACACAGACGCAACGCGCGGTTGCGCGCTGCGCAGGAGCGGCATCAGCCGTCGCCCTTCGGCGCGGCGCCACCTTCGGCCGGGGCTGCATCCTCCGCCGGCGCGTCGGCCGCGTCCCCAGCACCATCCTCGGGCGCCTCACCCTCGGGCGCCTCGTCGGCGGGCGCACCGTCCTCGGGGCCCGGCTCTTCCGCGCCTTCCTCACCTTCGGGCGGCAGCTCTTCCATGCCCTCCTCTCCCTCGGGCGGCAGCTCTTCCATGCCGTCCTCGCCTTCGGGCAACATTTCTTCCATGCCGTCGCCTTCCGGCGGCAGCTCCTCACCCATCGGCTCACCGCGCGGCGCGTTGGCCATGTTCACCAACGCCTTGCAGTAGTCGGCGTTCATCGGGTCGTCCTTCACGGGGTTCTTCACCAGCGCCACGTAGCGTTCGCAGTGCTTGATGGCGTTGGGGAAGTCCTGCTTGCGCTCGTAGATCTTCTCCAACTGGAGATGGACCGACGCCGAGTCTGCGTCACACTGGTCCGCGTACGCGTGGTAGCCGGTCCGCGCCTCGTCCCGCTCACCCAGAGCGAACTGGCTGGCGGCGAGCCCCAGAACCGCCGTGCAGTTCTCAGGTGCCGAGTTCAGGGCGATCTTGAACGCCTGCTTTGCCCCGTCGTAGTTGAGGTAGCGCAGGAAGATGGCGCCGAGGTTCAGGCGGCTCTCCACGTCCTTTTCGTCCAGCTTGCCGGCCGCGGTGAAGTTGATGACGGCGAGCGGCACCTCGTTCTCCCGCATGTAGATCAGTCCGAGGTTGTTGAGCAGGTCCGCGGTCAGACCCTTGTTCATCTCGGGGTTCTTGGCTTTGTCCGTGAGCACGAGCACAGCGGGCTCGGCCTGCGCCTCTTCGTCGCTCGTGATGGCGCCAATCGACACCCGGATGGCCTTGCGGAACACGTATTTGGCCATGGAGCGGTTGTCCTTGGCCATGTAGATCTGACCCAGCGTGTTCAGCGCGGTCACGTTCTCGTTGTCCTCGCGCAGAACGCGCTTGATGTAGGCCAGCGACTCATCGAGCTTGCCCGCCTTGAGCGTGGCAGCCGCCAGCGAGTTCAACACGTCGATGTTTTCGGGCTCGAGCCGCTCGACCTGCTCAAAACTCTTGATCGAGTCCTCGGTGTGGCCGGCCAGCGACTGGGCGCGCCCGATGGCGAGCAGGATACGCACCGTGTGGGTGTTGAGCCGATCCTGCTCTTGTGCCTTGCGGTAGGCCGCGATGGCCTCCTCGTACTTACCCCGGTTCTCGTAGACGACGCCCAGGTTGTACTGGGCCTCAAGGAAGTCTGGAGACGTGGCCAGGGCCTTCTCCAGCTTCTCCTCGGCGCCGGACAGATCCGGCGGTGTCTTGGCCAGGTCCTGGGCGGCGGCGTCAAAGAGATCCAGCGCTTCGCGCTTGATCCCCAGGGCCTCCACCACCTCGTCCTTCTGGCTCTCTTTGATCTTGGCGACGCTGTCGTCGTCCTTCTTTCCCGAGCCGGTGCACGCCCCCAGCAGGAGGACCGCGACAAGCCCGGAGACCATGGCAAAATTCGTCTTCATTGCTTGTTCTCCTACGGCTTCTTGCTGGCGGTGCCCTTGCCGGCCTGCATCTTCTCTTTCGCGCGCTTGTTCACGTCCTCGAGACGGAAGGAAGCGGAGCGCAGGAAGACTTCGGCCTGGTGGACACTCTCGACACCGGGCTGCTGGGTGATCGGGTAACTCTCTTCCTCGAGCTTGCTCATCTCGAGCGCCGACTTGGCCGACCACTCATTGTAAGCGTTGAGCTCGAGCGCCAAAGTCAGCGCGCGCTGGAAGGCGATGAGGGCCTTCTCCTGCAACGGGAACGCTGCCTCGTCGATGACTGCGCGGTACTCGTCGATGTACTCCTCGGGCAGATCCTCGGGAATCGGGAACTCGTACAGTGCGTCCGCGAAGTCCTTGTACATCTGGCCGATGCGGTACGCGCCTGCGGCGGTCCACAGCGGGCTCTTCATCTCCACGACCTCGAAGTAGACGACCTCCGCTTGTTGCAGCAGCTTGAGCTTGCCGTCGATCTGGCTGACAAGCTTGTTCACGTCGTCCATGCGCGAGCTCTTGTAGTTGCGGAAGATGCGCTCGGCCTGGCGGAATCGCGCCTCCGCTGCCGCACCGCGCGTGGCCTTCTTCTTCGCCTCGTCCTCGACCTTCTGCCAGGTGCCGAGCGCCTGCGAGAAGTACTTGTCCGAGTTCTTGTCGGCCTTCTTGCTTCCGCTCTGCTCCTCGATGAGACCGAGCGCCAGGAAGGCGCGAACGTGCATGTCTTTGCGGTCACTGAACTTCTTGTTCTTTACGAAGCTCAGATAGCCCTTGGCAGCCGCCTTCTTATCGCCCGCCTTCTCGTACAGCTCCGGGATGTGGAGGCTGAGATCGGCGGCCAGATCATGCTTGGGGTAGAGCTTGAGGAATCGCTGGTACGTGGCGATGGCCTGGTCCCAATCCTCGAGCGCCTCGCGGATGACGGCGGAGTTGTAGATGGCGTCCTGGGTCTTGTCGTAGCTCTCGCGCCAGTCCTTGTTGTCACCCAGGCGCTCAAAGTAGGCCGCGGCCTGCGAGAAGTCCGTGCGCGCCTCGAAGATGGCGCCCATCACGAAGATGGCCTCGGGAGCCAGATCGTTCTTCGGGTACTTCTCGATGAGCAGCTCGTAGTACTTCACCGCCTTCTTGATCTGCTCGTCGCGCTCGTAGATGGCGGCGGCATTGAACAGGGCGCCCGGCGCCAGATCGCTGTCCGGCCACTCCTCGGCGAGGCGCAGCATCTCCTGCGCGCCCTCCTCGAACTTCTTCTCAGCGACGAGATCCTGGGACTTCTTGCTGATGGCGAAGGCGATGGCCGACTGCAGTTTGTCCTTCGGCGTCACGTCGAAGATCTTGTTGCTCAACAGGTACCGACCCCACTTCTCGATCTCCGACCACCGGCCAAGCTCGTTGTTGCACTCCAGCAGGCTGTTACCGGCGTAGGACGCGTACGTGTGCTTGGGCGCGTTCTCGATGATGGCCTCGTACCGGGGCACCGCTTTGTCGTACTGCCCGTGGGAGCGGAAGACCTCTGCGGAGACAAAATTCACCGTCGGGGTGTTCTCGTCCTTCGGGTAGGCCTGGGCCCACTCATCGCTCGCGTCGATGAAGCTGACCTCCCACTTGAACAGGTCGCTGCGCTCGCGCTTCTGCGCGTCGCCCTTGAGCTCGGCCTTCTTGTCGACCGCCTCCATGCGGAC